>DATFOP010000252.1:0-7645 GCA_035265505.1 Propionibacteriaceae bacterium
CGGCCGGTGTAGAAGGGGACCTCCTCGCGAGTGTGGCGGCGGGCCTCCGCGGCGCGGAGAGCTCGCATCAAGTCGACGATGCGGTGCAGTTCGTCGGCTTCGAAGGCCAGGATCCACTCGTAGTCGCCCAGGGCGAACGACGACACCGTGTTGGCCCGAACGTCGGGATACGGCCGGGCCAGCATGCCGTGCTCGACCAGCATGGCCCGCCGTTCCTCCTCGGGCAGCAGGTACCACTCGTACGAGCGGACGAACGGATAGACGCAGAGGTGGTTTTTGGGCTCCTCGTCGGACAGGAACGCCGGCACATGACCCTTGTTGAACTCGGCGGGCCGATGCAACGCCATGACCGACCAGACCGGCTGGAGACGCGAGCGTCCCAAGCTTGACCTCCGCAGCGCTTGGTAGGCAGCCTGCAACGTCTCGGAGGACGACGCGTGCCACCAGACCATCAGGTCGGCGTCGGCCCGTAACCCCCCGACGTCGTACCAGCCCCGGACGATCAGATCGCTTCCGCTGGTGGCGGCCTCGATAGCGTCGACCACCTCCTCAGCCGCCTGGGTCGGCGGCGGCTCCATGTTGGTTCGGCGGAAGACCGACCACATGGTGTAGCGAATAGTCTCGTTGATGTCACGCGGCTTGATCACGCACTCTCCTCCAGGGACAAGTCGTTCGGCTGAGAGCCGCCGAGGTCGGTGATGATCTTGGCCGCCGCCTCGGTGGCTGAGCCGATGCACGCCGCGACACCGATGCCGTCCAACGCGGCGCCGCAGAGGGCGAACCCTGGCATGCCGGCGATCTGCTCCTTCACGCGAGCGACCCGCTCTCGGTGGCCGACCCGATACTGTGGCAGGGCGCCGCCCCAGCGCTGCACGTGGCCGCTCACGAGCACGGTCTGCTGCCAACCTGGAGCGGTCCGCGCTTCCGCGAATGTCCGGGCCAGAAGCGCTCGATTGTCGACCTGCAGAAGGTGTTCCTCACCCAGCCGCCCGACGCTGGCCCGCACCACCGAGGTTTCATCGCCCCAGACGTTCGACGTCTGCACGGCCAGCCACGGCCACTTGACCGACGAATAGGTCATCCCCTTGATGCTGGGCAACTCCCTCGGCGGAGCAAGGAATCCGGATGCCTTGGCACTGAGCCCGCGGATCACCATGGTGATGATGGCCATGGACGCGTAGGGCACGGCTGCCAGCTCCGCCTCGAGTTGCGGTGCCGTTGCCAGTAGCCGAGCCGCGACCGGCCACGGCGTGGCGACGACCACCGCGTCGGCGGTCAACCGGCGCTCTCCGCTCACCGATGCGCAGGTCAGCTCATACCCCCGGCGGGAGGGCACCAGCTCCCGTACGGTCGTCTCCCGTTGGAGGACCACGCCGCACTCCATCAAATCGTCGACCAGCGAATCGACCAGGCTGCTTACTCCACCGACCACGCCAGCAAAGACCGGCCCTGGCGGTGCGGCGTCCGCAATGGCGCGGGCGTGCTCGACCAGTGATCCTCCGGTTGTGGCCTTGAGGTAGAGCGCCGACGAAACTGCGGCGAAGGAGAGCTCACGCGCATTCCCCGCATAAACCCCACTCAGCAGCGGCTCAACAAGCCGGTCGGTGACTTCGGGTCCCAACCGCTCGTCGACGAGCGTCCCAATGGCCACATCGGTGGTCGGACCGGCAGACCGCGTGGGCTCGTACTGCGCACGAGATAGGCCCTCCGCGGACAGCAGTCCGCCCAGTTGAGCAAGATCGGTCGGCACTCCACTGACCGAGCGCGGCATGGGGTGCAGTCGTCCGCCAACCAGCAGCTGAGGTTTTGCGTCGCTCGGGTGAACTTTACGGTCAGACAGGCCGAGGGAGTCGATGAGGGCGACTGCCTCCGGCCGGCGAGCCAGCAGCGCCTCCGCACCGGTGTCCAGCCTGACGCCATCCAGCACAGTGGAGGCGATCTTGCCGCCCCACACGCTTCCCCTCTCCGCGATGGTCACATCGAGGCCGGGGCGGACCAGCGTCCGCGCCGCGACAAGACCCGAGATTCCTCCACCGACCACGACCACTCGTGCCATTACGCCACCAACCCCTCCGCGCGCGCTTCGGCGCGGAGAGCAGGCCCCTCGGCGTGCACCAGATCCACGATCTTCGCCAGGACCCCAGGGTCGGCGTCGGGTGGCACTCCGTGACCGAGATTGAAGATGTGTCCGGGAGCGGCCGCGCCAGACCGAATCACTTCCCGCACCCGCTCAGCCAGCACCGGCCACGGACTCCCGAGCAGCGCAGGATCCAGATTCCCTTGGACGGCGTGGGAGGGACCAATTCGGCGGCTGGCGTCGGCGAGCGGTAGCCGCCAATCCACTCCTACCACTTCCGCTCCGGCGTCGGCCATCAGCCCGAGCTGTTCACTCGTGCCGACCCCGAAGTGAATGCGGGGCACGTTAGCCGGCGTCAGTCGCTGGAGAAGGCGACTCGAATAGGGCTGCGCGAAGCGGGCGTAGTCAGCCGCGCTCAGCGAGCCTGCCCACGAGTCGAAGAGCTGGACCGCCGCCGCACCTGCCCGGATCTGCACCTCGAGAAAGGCTGCCGAGATGTCAGCCAGCCGGATGCAGAGCTGGTGCCAGAGCACGGGGTCGGCAAGCATCAGTGTCTTCGTCTTGGCGTATTCCCGACTGGGTCCGCCCTCGATGAGATAACTGGCGAGGGTGAAGGGCGCGCCGGCGAAGCCGATCAGCGGGATATCCCCGAGCTCAGCGACCACGAGCCGCACCGCCTCGGCGACATAGTCGACGTCGGGCGGCGCAAGGTCATGGAACGTCGCCAGATCCGCGGACGTACGGATCGGTTCGGCTATCACCGGCCCTGTCCCCGGCACGATGTCGAGGTCTACGCCGGCGGCCTTCAGCGGCAGCATGATGTCGGAGTACAGAATCGCCGAGTCGACGCCGTAGCGGCGGACGGGCTGGAGGGTGATTTCGGCCACCAGCTCCGGACGGCTGCAGCTTTCCAGCATCGACAACCCGGAGCGTACTCGGCGATACTCCGGCAGTGATCGCCCGGCCTGACGCATGAACCAGACCGGCAGCCGGTCATCGTGCTGATTTCGCCAGCACGCGGCCAGGAACGAGGAGCCCGAGTCGGTCACCCGGAAATCCTGTCACGCTGGCGGAACCGGAGCAGATCGGCGCGTCGTGAGGGGCGGCTAGGGCTACCGCCATACGCTCATCTGGTGGCAGCAAATTCCGACGCGGCGCCGGCTCCTGACGCCTTCCGACGAGCTGCCCATGAGCTGCTGACCGCGACCTGGCGACCGGAGTTGGTGGTCGAGGAGATTCCAGCACCTCAGCGGATCGCCCCGTTCGCGGCCGCCATTGCTGCGGATGTAGTGGTCAATGAGGCGGAGATCGGCAGCGGGCGGCTAGTCCTCCTGCACGACCCAGCCGGAAATGCCGCTTGGCAGGGGACGTTCCGCTGTGTGAGCTTCGCTCGCGCCGACGTTGACCCTGAAATGGTCACCGACCCACTCCTGGCCAGCGTGGGTTGGTCTTGGCTGATCGATGCGCTGGCCGCCCACGCTGCCGACTACCTGGCCCCGAGCGGCACCGTGACGTCGGTGTCGAGCGAATCCTTCGGCGGCATGTCGGAGGAGGCGCCCCGTGCCGAGATCGAGGTGCGGGCGTCGTGGACGCCCCAGTTGTCTGCCGGAGCCGGTCTTTCAGCCCATGTCGCCGCATGGGCTGAACTACTCTGTACGACGGCCGGCCTACCGCCGCTGCCTGCCGGGGTGGTGCTCATGCCCTCTCGGCGCAATCCGCCGACCCGAAACCCGCGGAGACGTTGACCGAATACCCTTCCACGCAATCGGCGAAGGCCGACTCCGACGTCTCGTACCTCACCGAGCCCGCCGACGGCGTACCGCCGGTTGTAGAGACTCCTCACGACATGGCAGAAACCATTCGGCAGCTGCGTGCCGGCACGGGGCCGGTCGCCGTAGATGCAGAGCGAGCGCACGGGTTCCGCTACAGCCAGCGCGCGTACCTCATCCAGCTGCGCCGCTCAGGCGCCGGCACTCACCTCGTGGACCCGATTGCTTTCGGGGAGCCGGCCGACTTTTCGGCATTGGCGAAGGCGATTGCCGATGCGGAGTGGGTGATACACGCCGCAAGCCAGGATCTGCCCTGCCTCGCCGAAATTTCACTCCTCCCTCGGCATCTCTTCGACACCGAGCTGGCCGCCCGGCTGCTCGGCTATCCCAGAGTGGCGCTCGGGACAATGCTCGAAGAGCTCTTCGGCGTACGGCTTCGGAAGGAGCATTCAGCCTCAGACTGGTCGGTCCGGCCACTGCCAAGTGAGTGGTTGACGTACGCGGCGCTTGACGTGGAGCTGTTAATCGAGCTGCGTGACCGGCTTGCCGCCGATCTTGTGGCAAGTAGCAAGTGGGAGTGGGCGCAGGAGGAGTTCGCCGCGTTGGCGGCCGGCGCGGGCAAGCTGGCCATCCCTCGTCCAGACCCCTGGCGTCGGACTTCCGGCATCCACAAAGTGCGATCACGACGTGGGCTGGCGTACGTCGCCGAACTCTGGCGAACCCGCGACGCCATAGCTCGGCGGCTCGATCGAGCGCCAGGACGGATATTGCCCGATCTCGCGATCAGTGAGCTTGCTGCGAGCGCCGACGCGCAGGGCAGCATGTCTGCGCGGAGCGCGATCCGGCACGTTCCCGCGTTTGCCCGGAGGCAGGCGAAGCGTTTCGAAGCGGACTGGCAGCGGGCCGTCACGCTCGCCGCTCGGTTGGGAGAATCCGACTTGCCGCCGCTGCACGTTCCAGGAGAGGGCCCACCACATCCGCGGATCTGGATCACCAAGAACCCGGAGGCCGCTGGCCGGCTGACCCGCGCCCGGGAGGCGCTGGCGGCCAGGGCGGTCGAGCTCGCCTTGCCGGCCGAGAATCTGCTGACTCCGGACCACGTGCGCCGCCTGGCGTGGCAGCCGCCGTATCCCCCCACGGCTGAAGCCATCGATGAGGCGTTGGCGGCGCTCGGCGCTCGGCCCTGGCAGCGGAAATTGACCGCCGAACTCATCGCGCGTGCTTTTGAGGCCAGCGGCTCCAGCCACTAGTTACTCGCGAGTAATGTATGGCTCGTGCCACGTGACCTCCGTGATGTCGTTTTCGTCGACGGCGTCCGTACCCCCTTCGGTAAGGCCGGCTCGATGTACGCCGAGACCCGGGCTGACGATCTGGTGATCTCGTGCATTCGCGAACTGATGCGACGCCACCCGGAATTGCCGCCAGAGCGGGTCGACGATGTTGCCATCGCCGCCACCACTCAGATCGGCGACCAGGGCCTGACTATCGGTCGCTCAGCGGCCTTGCTCGCGGGCTTGCCGCGCAGTGTGCCTGGATTCGCCATCGACCGCATGTGCGCGGGTGCCATGACGGCGGTCACCACTGTGGCCTCGGGCATCGCGTTCGGCGCCTATGACGTCGCCATCGCGGGAGGCGTCGAGCACATGAGCCACCACCCCATGGGCGAAGGCCTCGATCCGAACCCGCGGATAGTGGCCGAAAAGCTCGTCGACGAGTCGGCGCTGGTCATGGGATCGACAGCGGAGAACCTCCATGACCGGTTCCCCGAGCTGACCCGGGAGCGGGCTGACGCCTTTGCGGCGGCCAGTCAGGACCGTGTGCAGCGGGCGTACGAAGCGGGCGTGATTCAGGAGTCGCTGGTGCCAGTGGCCACGCGCAGTTCTGAACTCGGCTGGGGTTTGGCGACTGCGGACGAACCGCCCCGACCGGGGACCACGGTTGACGTCCTTGCTGGGCTCCGTACTCCGTTCCGCCCGCACGGCCGAGTGACGGCTGGCAACGCGGCTGGTCTCAACGACGGTGCCACGGCCTGTCTCGTCGCGGCCGAGTCGGTGGCTGAAGAGCTCGGCCTGCCGGTCGCGATGCGCCTGGTGTCCTACGCGTTCGCCGGAGTCGAACCGGAGGTGATGGGCGTCGGACCGATCCCGGCCACTCAGAAAGCGCTCGACAAGGCCGACCTGAGCATCGATGACATCGGGGCTCTCGAGATCAACGAAGCCTTCGCGGTACAGGTGCTCGCCTTCCTAGACCACTTCGGCATCGAGGCGACCGATCCTCGAGTGAACCCCTATGGTGGCGCGATCGCCTTCGGACATCCACTTGCCAGCTCTGGCGTTCGGTTGATGATCCAGCTGGCGCGCAGCTTCCGGGACCACCCGGAGGCGCGTTACGGGCTCACGACGATGTGCATCGGGCTCGGCATGGGTGGTTCTGTGGTCTGGGAAAACCCGCACTATCTCGCGGAGGCCGCGGCGTGAACAGCCAGGAGCTTCAGCAGCTGATCGAGTCCACCGCAGCGGCCGCCGATCAGGAGGTCGTCACGCGCTCGCTCAGCCGGGACATCGTCCTGCCACACGCTAACCAAACGGCGGTGCTCATCACGCTGGACAATGGTCATGATCACACGCGGCCGACGACTTTGGGTCCGCGCGGCCTTTCCTCGCTCAACGAAGCCCTCGACGCCGCCACCGCTCGGACCGACGTCGCGGCGATCGCGATCACGGGCAAACCCTTCATGCTGGCCGCCGGCGCCGACTTGAGCGCCTTCCCCAAGATCACCGAACGTGAGCAGGCCCTGGCGATCGCCCGCATCGGACATGCCGTTTTCGACAAGCTCAATCGCACGCCGGTGCCGACTTTCGCGTTCATCAATGGTCTTGCCCTTGGGGGCGGGCTTGAACTCGCGTTGCATTGCCACTACCGGACGGTCGCCGCGACAGCGGCAGGCATTGCTCTGCCTGAGTGCTACCTCGGCATGTTCCCTGGCTGGGGTGGATGCTTCCTGCTGCCGAATCTGGTAGGTGCTGACCGAGCGGTCGACGTGATCATCGAGAACGCGTTGAGCCGGAATAAGATGATGACCGGCGCCGAAGTGCACGCACTTGGCATCGCGGACGCCATGTTCGAGGGGGCCGATTTCTTGGCCCGCTCGCTGGACTGGGCCGGTCGGGCGGTGACCGGAGGCGTCACGGTAAATCGTCCGGAGATCGACCGCGGGGATGGCTGGGACCAAGCGGTCAGCCGCGGGCGGAGTTTCGCTGACTCCAAAGTCGGCGGCGCCTCGCCCGGGCCGTACAAAGCGCTCGAACTGATCGCTGCGGCCAAGACCGCCGACCGCCCGTCCGCGTACGCAGCAGAGGACGAGGGCCTTGCCGACTTGATCATGAGTCCAGAGCTTCGCGCCAGTCTCTATGCCTTCGAGCTGGTACGCAAACGAGGCCGCAAACCCGCGGGCGCCCCGGACTCCATGCTCGCTCGGTCGGTGACGAAGGTCGGCATCGTCGGTGCCGGCCTGATGGCGAGCCAGCTGGCGTTGCTCTTCCTGCGCCGGCTCCAAGTCCCGGTCGTGATGTGCGATCTGGATCAGGAGCGGGTTGACAAAGGGCTGGCGTCGATTCAGACCGAGATCGACCGGCTCCTCGCCAAGGGCCGGCTCTCTGCCGACGCCGCCAACCGGCTCCGCGCGCTCTCCTCCGGTACGACGGACTTAGCCGACTTCGCGGATTGCGACTTCGTGATCGAGGCTGTCTTCGAAGAGCTATCGGTGAAGAAGTCGGTGTTCGCCGATCTGGAGAAGCAC
>DATFOP010000253.1:0-5857 GCA_035265505.1 Propionibacteriaceae bacterium
CGCCAGAACCGCCTGCGCCCCGGACTTGATCCAAGCCTGTTCACCACCGACGCCGAAACCTTGGTGGCTCGCGACGATGTCGACCTTGTCGTCGAAGTCATCGGTGGCATTGAACCGGCGCGCTCGCTGATCTTGGCCGCCTTGCAGCGCGGGGCGTCGGTGGTCACGGCCAACAAGGCGCTGCTCGCCGAGGACGGTGCGACGCTGTTTGCGGCGGCTGAACAGGCGGGTGCCGACCTGTACTTCGAAGCCTCCGTCGCCGGCGCCATACCGATCATCCGGCCCCTGCGAGAATCGCTGGTAGGCGATGAGATCACCTCGGTGATCGGCATCGTGAACGGCACCACAAACTTCATCTTGGACAAGATGGACACCGACGGCGCCGGATTCGCCGAGGCGCTGGCCGAGGCTCAGGAGCTCGGCTATGCGGAGGCGGACCCGACAGCCGACGTAGAGGGTTTCGACGCTGCTGCCAAGGCCGCCATCTTGGCCAGCCTGGCGTTCCACAGCCGGGTCCTGGCGGCCGACGTCTATCGAGAAGGCATCGCCGATGTCACGTCCTCCGACGTCGCGTCCGCTCGCCAGATTGGATGCGTTGTCAAGCTGCTGGCGATTTGCGAACTCTCCTCCGGCGACAAGGACCGCGACCGGACCGTGTCGGTGCGGGTCCACCCGGCCATGATTCCCCGCAGTCACCCGCTGGCCGCCGTAAGCGGCGCCTACAACGCGGTGTTCGTCGATTCCCAGTCTGCGGGTCGGCTGATGTTCTACGGGCCAGGAGCCGGCGGTTCTCCCACCGCCAGCGCCGTGCTGGGTGACCTTGTGACCGTCGCGCGCAACCGGGTGCGAGGCGCCGTCGGGCCGGGGGAGTCCAGTTACGCGGCCCGACCGGTGGTCTCGATCGGCAGCGTGGTCACCCGCTACCACATTGCCCTGCAGGTCGCCGATGTCGCTGGAGTACTGGCCGCGGTCGCCCAATGCTTCGCCCGACATGACGTCTCCATCCAGACCGTACGGCAGGACGGTCGCGGTGCCGACGCTCAGCTCGTTATCGTGACCCACCGGGCGACCGATGCGGCGCTGAGCGCCACGGTGCACGATCTGCGCGAGCTGGAAGCGGTGCTCGATGTGACCAGCGTGATGAGAGTTGAAGGTGAGTGAATGGTCCCCGAGATCGCTTCGATGGCGCTAGCCTCACGCCCCAGAAACGGCATAATCGCGCGGTACCGGCGGTGGCTACCAGTGGACGACGCCGATCCGGTGATCACCCTCGGTGAAGGGAACACCCCCTTGGTCGACGCCCGAGTCCTGTCAGAGCTGCTGGGGTGTGAAGTTTGGCTGAAGGTCGAGGGAGCCAACCCGACCGGGTCGTTCAAGGACCGCGGGATGACCGTGGCCGTCAGCGTTTCAGCAGGTGCAGGTGCCGAGGCGGTGGTCTGTGCGTCCACCGGCAATACGTCTGCATCGGCCGCGGCGTACGCGTCCCGAGCGGGACTCCTGCCCATCGTGCTCCTGCCCGCGGGCCGCATCGCGACCGGCAAGCTCGCTCAGGCGATCGTCCACGGGGCCCGCGTCGTACAGATCGAGGGCAACTTTGATACCTGCCTGAATCTGGCTCGGAAGTTGGCCGAGAACTACCCGGTCGCTTTAGTCAACTCGGTCAATCCGGTCCGACTCGAAGGGCAGAAGACGGCGGCATTCGAGATCGTCGACGAACTGGGTGACGCTCCCGACCTGCACATCCTGCCGGTCGGCAACGGTGGGAACACGCCGGCCTACTGGCGGGGCTATACCCAGTACCGCAGTGCTGGCATTGCTAGCCGGACGCCACGAATGTGGGCCTTTCAAGCCGCCGGGGCTGCGCCGCTGGTTCTGGGCCACCGTATTGACCATCCCGAAACCGTCGCCACCGCGATCCGCATCGGCAACCCGGCTTCGGCACAGCTCGCCGTGGCCGCCAAAGAGGAGTCGGGTGGCTTGTTCGAAGCTGTGACCGACGATCAGATCCTGGCGGCCCAGCGGCTGCTTGCTGAGCGAGAGGGTGTATTCGTGGAGCCCGCCTCGGCCGCGGGAGTCGCCGGATTGCTGGCCAAGCATGAGCGGGGCGAGGTCGAGAGCGGTCAGCAGATCGTCATCACATTGACGGGAAACGGTCTGAAGGATGTTGACACTGCGCTGTCCTCTCGGACGCCCCTGCAGAGTCTCGTGGTGGGTGCGAGGCTGGCCGAGGTTGCACACGCCTGCGGTTTCGGGGGCTGAGTCGGCCGCCTGGAGCGCCTCGTGACCCTGCCCTTGGCGGTGGGACGTGCCGCGACCGTCGAAGTGCCGGCCACTAGCGCCAATCTTGGTCCTGGATTCGATTGTTTCGGGCTGGCACTCGACTGGTACGAGCGGGTGCACCTCGAAGTCACCCAGGCCGGCTATTCCATCGACGTTTCGGGTGAAGGTGCCGATGCGATTCCGCGGGACGAATCCCACCTGATCATTCGCTCGGCGCTGGTCGGCTTCGCCGATCTCGGTCTCGATGCCCCAGGACTCGCGCTGCGCTGCCGGAACACCATCCCTCACGGCCGGGGGCTCGGCTCTTCCTCGGCCGCCATCGTGGCCGGTCTCGCTTTAGCTGCTGCCCTCGCCGATCGAGATGGTGACGAGGAGTGGCTGCTGGCGCACGCCAATGCCATCGAGGGACATCCCGACAACGTCGCAGCCGCCATCTACGGTGGCTTCGTGCTCGCCTACGAGGCGAATGGAATACAGGTGGCTCGTGGTGACGTTGATCCTGACGTACGAGCGGCCGTCTTCATACCCGACGCCGCGGTCGCTACCGGGGCGGCACGGCGCTTACTGCCCGATGTGGTTCCCCATATCGATGCGGCCGCGAACTCCGGTCGAGCGGGTCTGCTGGTGCACGCCTTGGCCACAGATCCGGACCGGCTCCTTGATGCGACGCACGACTGGTTGCATCAGGGCTATCGGGAGCCGGCCATGCCACGCTCGTACGAGTTGATGACAACGCTGCGCAGCAGGGGCTACGCCGCCATGATCAGCGGCGCTGGACCGGCGGTGCTCGTGCTCGGCCGAAACCGCCAACTCGATGCACTCGCTGAGCAACCCGCACCTGGTTTCCAGATGCGCTTACTGAGCGTGGGGCACGGTGCTCGCACCGTGATGGCGCGGCCAGTTCGACGCCGATTCGACTGAACAGGTATGGAGAGTGCTAGCCTGAGAGTGCCGAAAAGGTGAGCGGTCCAAAGAACTGGTCCCGGCTCCTAGCTCGGCAGCAGCGCCTTCAAGGTCAGGGCGCAATGTGGACAGCGCACCCCGCCAGCTTTCGTCCCGAACTTGTTCGGCGTCAGTCAGCGACGAGGACCTGACCAAGACTGATACCGCCCAGGTGACACGCACGCTGGGCTGAGGATGGGCCAATGCCCGTACTAGAAGGACACACGTGACAGATATCGCCGACGTGACGAGCGTCTCCGTCGAGGACGGAACTGCCGGACGCAAGCGCAAGGGGTCGGGACTCGACGCCATGCTGCTTCCCGAACTGAAGCAACTTGCCGGCTCGCTCGGCATCCGCGGCGCCGGCACGCTGCGCAAGGGACAGCTGATTGCAGCCATCCAGGGCGCGCAGTCTGGTCCCGCCGCGAGCGCTTCGGCTCCGGGCGCAGCCGTCAATGGCTCAGCTGCCAGCGCTCGGGAAGCCAATCCGGCCATCCCGGCCGCACCCGTATCGAGTCCCGATGCGCACCAGCCAGTGCTGTCGTCGGAATCCGCGCGGCTGCCGGACGGTGCGTCCAACCAGACCGCAGGCCTGGAACTTCGCCAGGGCGTCGAGGGGGTCATCGACAGCCGTGCCGACGATGATCGGGACCGCGGTGAGCGTGCGCCGGTTGTTGACCCTGATGGCGATGGTCGTGATCGCGGCGAGACTGCGCTAGCAGACCGCGCCGATGATGGCCAGGTTCCTACGGACAACGCACCGGTTGCAGACCGTGCCGACCAGGCCGATCGCGACCTCGACCGCAACCGGCGAGATCGACGCCCGGCCTACCGCGATGGGCAGTCTCGCGAAACTACGCAGCGAGACCAGCGGGGCCGGGATACCCAACCGGCACGCGAGCAGAACCGAGAAGGTCAGGGTTCACGAGATCCGCAGGCGCGCGACAACCAGCCTCGGGAAGGCCGTGACGGGCAGCCGTCGCGTGACCAAGGATCGCGTGAGGCGAATCGCGATTATGACGACGACGGCGGTGGGCGGCGTGGGCGGCGACGGCGCAGCCGTGATCGCCAGAACCGTCGCGGCGGTCGCGCTGGAGGCGGAGGCTTGGAGCGCTTCGAGAGCGATCCGGTCGTCTCTGACGATGACGTGCTGGTGTCCACGGGCGGCATCTTGGACGTGCTCGACAACTACGCCTTTGTCCGCACGACGGGTTATCTGCCGGGACCGGAC
This sequence comes from Propionibacteriaceae bacterium, assembly GCA_035265505.1. Classification (GTDB taxonomy): domain Bacteria; phylum Actinomycetota; class Actinomycetes; order Propionibacteriales; family Propionibacteriaceae; genus Microlunatus. The sequence goes on from DATFOP010000253.1 coordinate 4,454, forward strand.
GATGCCTATGTGTCGCTGTCCATGGTGAAGAAGTTCGGTCTGCGCAAGGGTGATGTGGTAACCGGGCTGATCCGTACGCCGCGTGACGGCGAGCGGCGGGAGAAGTTCAACCCGCTGGTTCGGATCGAGACGATCAACAGCGTCGATCCGGAACAGGCCAAGAATCGCCAGGATTTCAACAAACTCACCCCGCTCTACCCGCAGGAGCGGCTGAAGCTCGAGACGACGCCGAACCAGCTCACCGGTCGGATCATCGATCTGATCGCGCCCGTCGGCAAGGGACAACGAGGCCTGATCGTGTCGCCGTCCAAGGCCGGCAAAACGATGATCATGCAGGCGATCGCCAACGCCATCACCACGAACAATCCCGAAGTCAAGCTGATGGTCGTCCTGGTCGACGAGCGGCCGGAGGAGGTCACCGACTTCCAGCGGGCCGTTCAGGGTGAGGTCATCGCCTCGACCTTCGACCGGCCTGCCGATGATCACACCACGGTCGCAGAGCTGGCGATCGAGCGAGCCAAGCGGCTGGTGGAGCTCGGGCACGACGTGGTGATCTTGCTCGACGGCATCACCCGGCTGGGCCGGGCGTACAACATCGCAGCTCCAGCCAGCGGACGGATCCTGTCCGGCGGTGTGGACTCGGCTGCCTTGTATCCGCCCAAGAAGTTCTTCGGTGCAGCCCGCAATATCGAAGGCGGCGGTTCCCTGACCATTCTCGCCACGGCTCTGGTGGAAACGGGCTCCAAGATGGACGAGGTGATCTTCGAGGAGTTCAAGGGCACAGGGAACATGGAGCTCCGGCTGCGTCGCGAGTTCTCCGAGAAGCGGATCTTCCCGGCCATCGACGTGGACGCCTCGAGCACCCGCCGCGAGGAGCTGCTGATGAGCCGCGAGGAATTGGCCATCGTCTGGAAGCTACGTCGGGTGCTCTCCGGCCTGGAAAGCCTGCAGGGCCTCGAGATGCTGCTGGACCGCCTTCGCAAGACTCAGAGCAACAACGAGTTCCTGTTGGCGATCACCAAAACAATCCCGAGTTAGTCCCACTCGCGCTCGAAGCCGGGACTAAAGCCAGCTTCTGCGCTGTTGTGCGTTTGCTGCGGCGGCCAGGGCTGCGGCACAATTTCAGACCTTGGTGCCGGTTCACGCCGAACGCTCAATCGCAGTGGCGACCCGGTGCCGAAGAAGGAGAAACATGAAGCCCAACATCCATCCCGAGTACCGGGAAACCCAGGTGACCTGCACCTGTGGCAACACGTTCACCACGCGGAGCACCGCACCGAATGGTGTCTTGCACGCCGATGTGTGCTCAGCCTGCCACCCGTTCTACACGGGCAAGCAGAAGATCCTTGACACCGGCGGACGCGTGGCTCGCTTCGAGAAGCGGTACGCCGCGAAGAAGGCCAC
>DATFOP010000254.1:0-6308 GCA_035265505.1 Propionibacteriaceae bacterium
CGTTCTCCCGGACGGCACAGGTGTTGAAGACCACGACGTCGGCCGTCATCTCGTCGGTCGCCTTCAAGTAGCCAGCGCCTTCCAGCAGGCCGGCGAGCCGCTCCGAGTCGTGCACGTTCATCTGACACCCGTGAGTGCGGATTTGGTACGTCCGACGGACGGCACTGGCGGGCGGGACCAGCACGGATGCAGTGGCAGTCATGGCGGACCCAGCCTAATCCGGTGAGCTGCTGAGGGCGACGTCGTTCCGGGCCGGACCGCACCCCGCTAGAGTGCGGTGTCGTGGTCTTCCCCACCGGCGCCCAATACGAGATCCGCTCCGAGGATTGTGCAGCCGTGATCACGGAGTTGGGTGCCACCCTGCGAAGCGTGCAGATCGGCGGTCGCGACATCGTCCACGGCTTTCCAGCTGACAAGTCCCCCAGCGGCGGCCGCGGACAACAGCTTCTGCCATGGCCGAACCGGATCCGGGATGGTCGCTATGAGTTCGAGGGAAAGCCGCAGCAGCTGGCGTTGACCGAGCCCGCGCGGCACAACGCCAGCCACGGCCTCGCTCGTTACGTGCCCTGGCGCCTTCTGGACCACCATGACGACGCCGTGACATTGGAGGTGGTGATCTATCCCCAACCCGGGTGGCCGGGAACGCTGCAGGCTCAGGTCACATATCGCGTCGATGCCGCGGGACTGACCGTCGAGGTGGAGGCAGTCAATCTCGGTAACAACGCCATTCCGTTCGGCTATGGCGCCCACCCGTACCTGACGGTCGGCGAAAGAGTGGTGGATGAGCTTTTCCTCGAAGTACCAGCGAACCGCTATCTGTTGGTCGACGACCGGCTGCTTCCGGCTGAGCTGCAATCGGTGAACGGAACGGATCTTGACTGGCGCACGGCGCGCCGCATTGACGATGCGGTCCTGGACACCGCGTTCACCGATCTGAGCCGGGGAGCCGACGGTCGTTGGGAGGTGAGCGTCCGGCTCGGGGACCGCTGCACCTACGTCTGGGGAGACGAGCACATGCGCTGGACCCAGATCTTCACCGGTGGTCCGTATCGCAACACCTCAGTTGCGGTCGAGCCGATGACCTGCGGACCAGATGCCTTCAATCCGGGCCCCACGCACGACGACCTGCTGCTGCTGCAGCCCGATGACGTTCTGCGCCTCGCCTGGGGAATCGGCAGCAGATAGTCGGATGAAAACGGCAGCGCGACAGCCGAACACGTAACCGAATCTCAACACTAAGTCCCGACATTCTCCGGCGAGGTCGTCTAGCCTCAGGCCCATGGAGGATTCGGCGACCGCTGCAGCTTCGCCAGTCGTCACTCACATCGGTGGACCGCTGGTAGTGCTGACCGACGTCGAGAAATATTTCGGTGATCATCACGCCTTGCAGAAGATCAACCTGACCGTCCACTCCGGCGAGGTCGTCGTCGTGCTCGGCCCCTCGGGCTCCGGCAAATCCACCCTGTGCCGGGCCATCAACCGGCTTGAGACCATCCAATCCGGAACGATCAGTGTGGACGGCAAGGTGCTGCCCGAGGAAGGGAAGGCACTCGCTAGCCTTCGCGCGGACGTCGGAATGGTTTTTCAATCATTCAATCTTTTCTCTCACAAGACCGTCCTGCAGAACGTGACCCTCGGTCCTATCAAGGTGCGCAAATTGTCGTCCGCCAAGGCCCGAAAGCGAGGCATGGAACTCCTGACTCGGGTCGGCGTGGAGTCTCAGGCCGACAAATACCCCGCTCAGCTCTCTGGCGGGCAACAGCAACGGGTGGCCATCGCTCGTGCACTGGCCATGGATCCGAAAGTGATCTTGTTCGACGAGCCGACGTCGGCGTTGGACCCGGAGATGGTGAACGAGGTGCTGGACGTGATGATCACGCTGGCTCGCCAAGGAATGACCATGATCGTGGTGACACACGAGATGGGATTCGCTCGCAAGGCGGCCAATCGAGTCGTCTTCATGGACGAGGGCCAGATCGTCGAGGAGGCCGATCCGAACGCCTTCTTCACGAACGCGCAGACCTCGCGCGCAAAGGACTTCCTGAGCAAAATCTTGCCGCACTAACGCCCACCAGGACGCTGGTCCATCGGCCGCACGGCCGGAATCTATTGGAGGTAGCAGTGAACATCGGTACTCAATCTCTCGCCGTGGTCGTCGGTGCGGCCGTGGCGCTTGTCACCGCAGGATGCGGGGGTGATTCGGGCGGAGGCGCGGGCGGCTCAGCCGAGAACCAGAGCATCACCATCGGCATCAAGTACGACCAGCCGGGTCTGGGCCAGAAGGAGGGAGATACCTTCAAGGGCTTAGACGTGGATGTCGCCAAGTATGTGGCCAAAGAGCTGGGATACGAAGGCGACAAGGTGGTCTTCAAGGAGACTCCGTCCGCCCAGCGGGAAACAGCGATTCAGGGCGGCCAGGTGACGTTGATCTTCGCCACGTATTCGATCACCGACGCACGAAAGGAGAAGGTCTCCTTCGCCGGACCTTACTTCGTCGCGGGACAGGACCTCCTGGTCCGCGCGGACAACACCGACATCACCGGCCCGGACGCCATGGGCGGCAAGACCCTGTGTTCGGTGACCGGCTCTACTCCGGCGGAGAACATCAAGAAGAACTACGCAGCCTCAGTGAAGCTGTTCGAGCAGGACACCTACAGCAAGTGCGTGGAGGCGCTCGTCGGCGGCAGCGTCGACGCGGTCACGACAGACAACGTGATCCTGGCAGGCTTTGCCGCCCAGCCGCAGTACACAGGCAAGCTCAAGGTTGTCGGTAAGCCGTTCTCGACCGAGAAGTACGGCGTCGGGTTGAAGAAGGGCGACACCGCGACGTGCGAGAAGGTGAACGCTGCGCTACAGAAAATGGTCTCCGACGGCGCCTGGCAGAAGGCCATTGACGACAACGTCGGCCCTTCCGGCTTCAAAGTGGACACCAAGACCAACCCGCCCAAGCCTGAGCCCTGCTCATAGCGACCAAGGGGTCCTTCTTCTGGTTGGGAGGTGAGTGGTTGTGGTCGAGGGTCTTCGTGAGCTGCTGGCGGAGTACGACATCGTTGGCGCGTTCTGGATGACCATCAAGCTCACGGTGACCGCGGCCATCGGCGCTCTGTTGATCGGCACCGTGGTGGCGATCATGCGGGTGTCACCCATCAAGGTGTTGCGGGCGGCGGGTACGGCCTACGTCACGCTTGTCCGCAACACTCCGCTCACCTTGATCGTCTTCTTCTGCGCCTTCGGTCTCTACATCACGCTCGGGTACAGGCTCGGCCCGCAGGATTCCCCGATCGATGTGCAGAACTTCCGTTGGGGCGTGTTGGGTCTGGCCATCTATCACGCCGCGTTCGTCGCTGAGGCCCTGCGCAGCGGCGTCAACACGGTGCCCCAAGGCCAGGCGGAAGCGGCCCGCGCCATCGGTCTGGACTTCCGTGCGAGCCTGACTGCCGTCGTCCTGCCTCAGGCCTTTCGCGGCGCTATCGCCCCACTGGGCAATGTGCTCATCGCGTTGACCAAGAACACGACGGTGGTGGCCACCATCGGAGTGGCTGAGGCCTCGTACCTGATGAAGGGCATGATCGAGTTCCGGGCCGACCTGATCTATGTCATCTTCGCGATCATGGCCACCGGCTTCGTGATCCTGACCTTACCCATCGGCGTTCTTTTCACCACTCTGTCCCGGCGGCTTGCGGTGCGGCGATGAGCGCTGTGACGAGTGTCCTTTTCGACGCGCCGGGCCCTAAGGCTCGGCTGCGACATCGGGTCATGACGGTCTTCGGTGCCCTGGCCATCGCCGCACTGCTGCTGGTGTTGATTCGTGCACTAGCAGAGAAGGATCAGCTCACCGCTGAGAAGTGGGAGCCATTTCTTGATCCGGTCACCTGGACGTCATACCTACTTCCAGGGCTGCGGGGGACCTTGGTCGCCGCCTTCTACTCCGTCATCCTCGCCATCGTGTTGGGCACCGCGCTTGGTATGGGACGCCTGTCCGGCTTGCGTCCGGTCCGCTGGGCATGCGGAGTATTCGTCGAATTCTTCCGCGCAGTCCCGGTGCTGATGATGATGCTGTTCGCCTACTACCTATTCCTCTTCGGCTTTCAGATCACCGGTGACAACCTCTCGCTCTACGGTGTGGTGGCGGGGCTCACGTTCTACAACGCCAGCGTCATCGCCGAATTGATCCGTTCGGGCGTCGGCTCGCTGCCGAAGGGTCAAAGCGAAGCCGGGCTGGCCATCGGTCTGACCCCGTTCAGCACGCTGTGGCACATCCTGCTGCCCCAGGCCATCACCTTGATGCTGCCGTCGATCATCAGCCAGCTCGTGGTGATCCTGAAGGATTCCGCCCTCGGCTTCCTCATCCTCTACGAGGAACTGCTCCGGAGTGGGCAGACACTGGCCTCGTCGAAAGGAAATCTCATCCCGACGTTCTTCGTCATCGCGGTGATTTTCATCGTGGTGAACTACACGCTGACGTTGGTAGCTCGGCGGGTGGAACGTCGCCTGCAGAGGAGCAAGCGCGGTGCCAAGCCACCGCCGGCCGATGTGATGCTGAACCAGGACATGGTGCCGGCAGCCGCAGAAGCTACCGCGCCGTCTCGGTAGCTCGGGACTCCCGGACCACCGTCACCTTGATCTGCCCCGGATACGTCAGTTCCTCTTCGATCTGTTTGACGATGTCGCGCGCCAGGACCTGGGCCGCGATGTCGTCGACGACGTCGGGCGCCACCATCACCCGAACCTCCCGACCGGCCTGCATGGCGAACACCTTGTCGACGCCTTCCCGGGCACCCGCGATCTCCTCCAGGCGCTCCAGCCGCTGGACATAGGCTTCGATGCTTTCCCGCCGGGCTCCCGGCCGGCCACCGCTGATCGCGTCGGCCGCTTGAGTGAGTACGGCCTCAACGGTGCGGACTTCGACCTCATTGTGGTGGGCCTCGATCGCATGGACGACATCGGGGTGCTCGCCGTACCTGCGCGCAAGATCCCCGCCGATGATGGCGTGCGAACCTTCCACCTCGTGGGTCAACGCCTTGCCGATGTCATGCAGAAAGGCTGACCGCTTGCAGTGCGCGACGTTGAGGCCCAGTTCAGCGGCCATCAGACCAGCGATGTGAGCGCTTTCGATCAGGTGCTTGAGGACATTCTGGCCGTACGAGGTCCGGTACCTCAAGGTGCCGACGATCGGCACCAATGCGGGGTGTAGATCGGAGATGCCAACTTCGGCCAAGGCGTCCTCGGCGGCTCGCAGACACTGCTCGGAGATCGAGTTCTTGCTGCGCTCATGCACCTCTTCGATCCGCGCAGGGTGAATGCGCCCGTCCTTGACGAGCTCCATCAAGGTCATTCGAGCGGTCTCGCGACGAACGGGATCAAAGCATGACAGCAACACCGACTCCGGTGTGTCGTCGATCATCACGTTCACCCCGGTGACCTGCTCAAAGGCTCGGATGTTGCGGCCTTCTCGACCGATGATCCTGCCCTTCATGTCATCACCAGGTAGATGCACGGCCGACACGACAGACTCTGAGGTCTGCTCGGACGCAATCCGCTGAATCGCGCCGACCACAATCGTCTGGGCGCGACTTTCGGCATCGCGGACTGCCTGACGCTCGATGTCTCGGGCCACCAACACGGCTTGGCGCTTGGCGTCGTGCTCGACAGCCGCGATGAGCTCCGCCTTCGCCTGCTCCGCCGTCAGGCCGGCCACCCGCTCCAAAGCCGATTGGTGTTGGCTGGCGGCATCGGCGAGCTTCTTGCGTTGAGCTTTGAGGTCTGCCTTCAGCTCATCGAGCTGCCTGGTGCGCTCCTCGAGCGCTCGGATGTCGGAGTCAAGCCGCTCCTCGCGGTCGCTCAGCCGCTGCTCGCGGCGCTCCAAATCCGCCCGCTGCTCCCGCATCTCGGCGCGTCGGGCACGTGCCTCCTCCTCAGCCTCCGCTCTACTCTGCTCGGCCGAAGCCATCAGGGCTGTCGCTCGAACATGGAGGTCATCCGGCAATCGGTCGGCGGCTCCCCCAGCATCTTCTTGACGGGCAGCCAGCGCTTGCGATCCGTCCTCGCTGACAGCGCTGGCAGTGGACACAGCTGGAGTCAGTGACTCGGACAACGACTTTCGAGGACGACGAACAACGACAAATGCCGCGATGCCCAGCGCGAGAACAAGCAGACCAAGACCGATTAGCACCAGCACTTCAAATACGCTCACATCAATCACCCACTTCTCTCTACACGCTCACGCGTGGACGTCAGAGGGTGCAGCAGCGCACGTACCGGAAAGGGCGGCGTCCGATCGAACGACGAATAGGATCGAATAAGCCTCT
>DATFOP010000255.1:0-2064 GCA_035265505.1 Propionibacteriaceae bacterium
CCGGGTACGTGGAGGAGCCAGGAATGGGTGTCCAGCTCGCTCGGCACCAGGGAGGCGAAAGTGGCCATCATGCAGCTCACGACGCAGGCCCTGATCCGGTGATCCAAGGCCGCGAGCAGCAGGCTGCGGCCGCCTCCACCAGAGAAACCGAACGCTCCCAGGTGCGCCGGATCGGTTCCACCGTCTGTGGCCAGCACTGCTAATGCCACCAAGTCGTCAGCCAGTACCGCGCCGGCGAATGTTTGGCCCAGTGCGCCGGCCGCCTTGGCCAGCGTATCCTCGTGCAGCCCCGAGGCCAGATCGAACCGTTCGTCCTCGCTCGGACAGACGCCCTGCTGCTGCCACAGCGCGTCTTGGGCCGCGAGCCGCGCGGCCAGCCGAGGCGTAGGAAGGGACAGGTCGAATCGCCGGCTGCCCCACGAAAAGGTGTCATGAACCAGGACGACGTGGCCCTGGCGGGCCAGGTCATTGGCCGGTGCGCGACCCGAGTAGTGCAGCGCGCGCAGCCAGGCAGCTCGCGGACTTGAGCTAGAACCGAGATCGACTAGCTGCTCAGCTCCCACGGAGCGGACGCCGCCGTGACTGTGCATGCCGAGGATGCCGGGAAGGCTGCGCCGAACCCCGGCTGGGCGCAGCAACCAGGCGCTCGTATCCGGTCCGTAGCCAACCGACCAGCGCAGCCGACGGATCAGGACGCCATCAATGCGCTGACTACCTTCCTCGATCACGGTCGGAGCCTCCGTGCGCCGTCGTAGGCCAAGCACCCCGCCCAATGCTGTGGTCGCTTCGTCGGCTCCGACAAAGGGCTCAGCCGATCGCACGGCGGCCGGCCAGTCCTCGTATCCGGCGATGGGATTGGGACGGGTCGCGGACCGCTGCGCGGACACAGTGGTCAGCGGGCGACCTCGCTGAGCCGCGCCGGTCCAGCGCTGCCGCGCGTCTCGATCCTCGGTCTGAGGAAGATCGAGTGACCGGCTGCACGCTGGTTGAGCAAATCCCACATTCGATGCCAGGCGTGTTCACCGAGCTCCGTGACAGGAACGGACGCCGTGGTCAAGCCTGGGCTCATATAGCGAGCAAACGGGATATCGTCGAACCCCACCACTGAAATCTGCTCTGGCACGTTCACGCCTCGTTCTCTGAGCGCACTGATCAAGCCGACCGCCACCAGATCGTTGAAGGCAAGCACTCCGGTAGCCGAGGAGGCGAGGACGCGTTCCGCGGATTCACAACCGTCAGCGAAGCTGACCCCGCACGGCAGAATCTGGATCGCTGCGTCCCCATGATCATCGAGAAAGTCCCGCACTGCCGCGAGCCGGCGGGCGTTCGAGGCGCTCTGCGGCGAGCCGGCGAGGTAGACCAGGGACCGGTGGCCATAGCCGTACAACAGGTCGAGCAGCTCACTGAGCGCCGTCCGATAGTCGGCGGCGACCACGGGCGTGCCTGGCGATGCAGCGTCACGATTGACGAGCACAACGGGCTTCAGTTCTCTGAGCAGCGATTGGAGATCCGCCTCCGGCATGCGCGGCGCACACAACACGATGCCATCACAGCGTCTCCGCGTTTCGACGGCGAGAATGCGCTCATCAGCGATCGACTCGGCGGAGTCGGCGATCAAGACGTGATAGCCGTCGCGACCGGCGGCGCGGCTGAGACCACGCAAGACACCGTGGAAGGTCGGGTTTCCGAGGTCGGGTACAACCACGGCAATGGTGTTCGTTTTGCCGAGGACGAGGCTGCGGGCGAGCGGGCTGGCGGAGTAGTGAAGCTCCTGAGCCGCGGCACGGACCCGGTCAGCCAGCGCCTGATCGACCGAGGCGTTACCGTTCATCACCCGGGAGACCGTGGCAAGCGAGACACCCGCGCGAGCAGCAACGTCAGCGATGGTCTGCGGTCGAATGTTTGGTGCTGCCGCCACCTCTGGGCCCCCATTCCTTCCGTTGTCTGGGCTGTTCCGAGAGCCCGCCAGGCGGTTGGCACGAGTGGCTCCCGGATCGACCTTTCCGATACGCTTGGAAAGCGTTTTCTATCCATGGTACGAGGTTTGTCCAGGGAAGGCGGCTT
>DATFOP010000256.1:0-5835 GCA_035265505.1 Propionibacteriaceae bacterium
CAGCTCGGCGAAGGTATTTCCGATAGCGTCGGTACTTGAGGTCAGCCCGAGGTCTGTGGCCCAGCGCTCGAAGACGGCGTGGGCCTCGCGCTCCTCGGGACCGAAGGCCAGCCGCGACCATCCCCCTCGAGGGTCTGCGCCGACCTCGCCTACCTCGCGCAGAAAGCGCGCGATGCGCCGGGGATCGGCTTTCGGCAAGGGTTCAGGCAAGGCCGAGCTCCTCCGGGGTGAAAAGATGGCGGTAACCTACCGACGCCTCCGAGAAACGCTCGGTCGCACCCTCGCGCCTGTCGAGCACGGAGACTACTTGGCGTACGCGGGCGCCCGCCTCGCCCACTCGGGAGATCGCCTGCAGCGCCCTCGAGCCGGTGACCACCACGTCCTCGATCAGGGTAACCTCCTCATCGGTGTACAGCTCACCCTCGATCATGCGCGTCGATCCCGCTTCCCTGTCCAGCCTCACTATCACCAGGGGCAGGCCGAGTTCGAGTGAGACGGCCGTGCCGAGAGCCACGGCGCCGAGCGCCGGGGCGGCGAGACGCTCAGCCTCGCGCGGCACAAGATCGGCCAAGAAGTGACCGAGTCGGCGGAGGATGGCAGGGCGTGTCTCGAACAGGTACTTGTCGAAGTAGTAGTTGGTGCGCAGCCCGTCCGCGAGCACGAAATCGCCCTCGACATAGGCCGCGCGCACTATATCGGCTCGCAGCTCCGCCAAGGCTTCGGAGCGCGGCAGTCGTACCCGGCGCTCGGCCAACAGATCGAGGTCACGTCTCATATGCTAGTCTCCTTGTAATGTCCGTGTTGCTGCGCGAGGCCGAGGTTAGAGAGTTCCTGCCCATAGCCGTAGCCATCGAGGCCGTCGAGGGTGCTTTCGGCCTGCTCGGCCGCGGCGAAGCTGTAAACTGTCCTCGCCGTCGAGGCAGTGTCCAGGGCGCGGTGCTCAACGTCATGTGGGCGCTCGCGCCGACGCTCGGCGCGATGGGCATCAAGAGCTATCCTATAGTACGCACGGACGTTACCCAGGGCTCCAGCTTCACCTTCCTGCTCTACGGGCTGCCCAATGGGCACCTGGACGCCATTATCGAGGCTGACGCGCTCGGCCAGCGTCGCACCGGCGCCGCTAGCGCCGTCGCCACGAAGTACCTGGCTCGCACCGACAGCGAGGTGCTCGCCATCTTCGGTGCCGGCTGGCAAGCCGAGAGCCAGGTTGAGGCCGTGGCACAGGTCTTGCCCTATCTGCGCCGGGTGCTTGTAGTTGGGCGCTCCCCCGGGCGCCGAGACCAGTTTATTGCGGAGATGCGCCGACGCACCGGCCTCTCCTTTGAAGCAGCCGAGCCCGAAGCTGCCGTGCGCAGCGCCGACGTACTCATCACCGCCACCGGTTCGTATGAGCCGGTTTTCGACGGTGCACAGCTCTCTCCCGGTACACATATCAACGCCGTAGGGTCGAACTTGGCCCAGAAGCGCGAGCTCGACGCGGAGACTTTGCACCGCGCTCGCCGAGTGGTGGTTGATTCGGCCGAGGTGGCGCACCTCGAAAGCGGAGACTTGCTGATGAACCATTTCGACTGGGACAGGCTGGAGGAGCTCGGCCCTATCGTAGCCGGTCAAGGGTCGGGGCGCGAAGGTGACGAGATCACAGTCTTCGAATCGCACGGGCTCGCTCTCGAGGACTTGGCCTGCGCCGTACGGGTACTTCGCCGAGCGCGCGAACTCGGGATCAGCGCAGAGCTGCCAGTATAGCCAGCTCATACGGGGAATGCCTCTGCTGCGCCTTTGCCTAGGGCTAGCGCCGTGAGCAGCCGCAGCCGTGCTTTGATCGGCGCGAGTGCACCCGCCGGGTGGAGCCCAATGCTAAGCAGGTGGGTCTCAGAGCCTACGCCACCGTATGTGCTCTCCAGTACGTGTCCGTCAATACAGCGGCTGGCGAGCACGACCGGCAAACCATGCTCGACGGCCGATTGCAGCGATCGGGTCATCGGCGGGGGCACGTGGCCGCCGCCGGTACCCGCGACTATCAGACCCTGGGCGGCGGTTGCTGCGGCGTCGACGAGTAGACCATCCGCTCCGGCCGCAACCCAAATAATCTCTACCCGTTTGTCTAGGCTGCCGGGCATGCCGAGGTAATCGCCCGGGGCGTAGCAGGCGTGAATACGCACCCTTCCTTCAACAACGTGCCCTACAGGTCCGAGTCCGGGCGATGAGAACGCCGCGACCCGGGAGGTGTGCACCTTTGTGACCCACCTGGCCAAGTGGATCTCGTCCTGCATAACGATGACCGGACCGAGCCTTCCGGCTGCCGGGGTCGTGGCGACCCGCAAGGCGCGCACCAGGTTTGCGGGGCCGTCAGCACCGGCCTCATGTGACGGACGCATGCTGCCGGTCAAGACGACGGGGATGTTGGCGTCTAGCTGCAGCGCCAGGCTGTAGGCGGTCTCTTCCATCGTGTCGGTTCCGTGGGTGATGACGATGCCATCGTAGCCTTCCTCCACCCCGTTTTGGACCTCGTGCGCCAGTGCGCACATGTCCGCGGGTGTGACGGCCCGGCTCGGCACCTGCTTTACGTCGGCCGCGGTCACCTCAGCGATACTGGCGGCATCCGGCACGGAGGACAAGAGGTCCGCAGCAACCCGCGTGGGGAAGCTGCGCCCGACCTCGTCGGGGGCCGCGGAGATGGTTCCGCCGAGCGCGATTAGTAGCACCCGGGGCTGCTTGCTCACGAGAGCCCTTCGAACAGCGAAGCCACATCCTCCACGTCCCTGATGCCGAGCAGGCGTTCGTACAGGCGTCCGGGTTCTGCACCCCCCACGAGGAGCTCGAACTTGGACCGCAGCTGGGCTGGAGAGGCAGGGTTGGAGTGGTGTCCGCGCGGGTTGTCCACGCGTTCGGCGTAGGCGCCGTTGCGCGTCCTTATCCTGACGCGGGCGGGGGCGGCATCGGGCCAGGCATCCTCAAGGTCTTCCGCCGCGCGCACTTCGACGCGTTTCGCCAGCTCGGCTACCCGCTTCTCGGGCACGAACGCCTCCGGCCGGGTATGGCCATGCACGATGGCCGCCGCGACCGCGTACGGCAGCGAGAAACGGGTAGACAGGTCGTTCGGTCGCGCCTGTCCAGCGATCTTGAGGTTGTTGGAGACCGTCTCTACCTCAACTCCCTCCACCTCCTCTGCCACAGGGAACGGGTCGAGGGCGAGCACCGCGTCCAGGGCCGAGTGGCTCAAGGCGCAGGCACTGTGCAGCTTCATGTAGTTGCGGGTGATACGCAGGTTCTCCGGGTCGACCGGAGCGCTCAACGCCTCGGGGCGTACGAGCTGTCCGACTAGCCCTCCAAAGGCGGCATCTCGGGCCTCGCGCGACCCGGTGAAACCGGCGGTGGCCAGGCGGTTGGCCGTCAGCCCGACGGCCGCAGCCGTGCCGGTGTAGGCGTTGCGTGCCGTCGCGCCCTCGGTGCATGGCTGCCACACGGGCAACAGCGGCAGGGTGCTCGCGATCGCCCCCGGCTCCAGAGGGTCAACACCACGCAGGCGGGCGACCGCGACCGCCGCGCCCACAGCCCCGAAGTGACCGTGCGGGTGGAGCGGGTAGGTCAGCCGGTAAGCCTCGAACAGGCGGGCCGTCACCTCGTAGCCACTCAGGAAAGCCGTCATCAGCTCCCTTCCGGAGGCGTGCAGGGACTGTGCCGCGGCCAGTGCGGCCGGGAGCACATGAATCGATGGGTGACCCGTAGGCCGGTAACCCTCGTCGAGCTCAAGGAAGGTCCCGGCCGTCGCGTTCACGAAGGCGGCGGAGGTGGGGTCCGCGGCCGGCATGCCAGATACCAGCAGTTGCGCCGTCCCTTCGGATGGCGCGTGAAAGAGCCGAGCATCGCCGCGCACCAGCGCCTCTATCTCGGGCCGCTTTCCCCCGCCGAAGACGACGCCCAACGTGTCGGCGACGACGCGCGAAGTGTGAACGAGTTCATCGACGGGCACGTCGTCCAGTTGCAGTGTTTGGGCCGAGGAGATCAGTCCGTCAGCATCGACCGAGTTAGCCAAGGGCTGCGTCTTCCTGTTTGGCCCGTACAGGCCGCACTAGGCGCCCTCGTGGCTCGCCCACCGGCTCGCCGTCGCGCATGACGACCTGTCCTCTTACCAGCCCGAACCTGACGGCGCCGCGGCCTTCAAGCCCGTTCCAGGGGCTTAGCGGATGCTTGGAGTGCAAGCGCTCGTTGCGTATCATCCACTCTGCGTCGGGGTCAACTATCGTCAGATCGGCGTCCGCACCCGGAAGGATGGCACCCTTCTGGGGAAACACGTCGTACAGTCGGGCGGTGCCCTCGGAGAGAGCCCAGGCAAGGCGCTCGGGCGAGAGGCGCCCCTTCGAAACCTCATTTAGCAGCACAGGCACCAGGGTCTCGACGCCGACCGCGCCGGCAGGTCCCTGAACTAGATCCTGCTGCTTCTGCTCCGCGGTATGGGGGGCGTGGTCCGACCCGAGGGAGGATATGGTGCCGTCCAGCACGCCCTCCCAGAGCGCGTCGCAATCGCGGGCCCGGCGGATCGGAGGATACACCTTCATCATTGGGCCAATCGAGGAGTAGGACTCGTCGGTGAGGGTCAGGTACTGGGGACAGGTCTCGGCGCTTATCGGCACGCCCTCCCTCTGGGCTCGCCGGACGATCTCGACCCCACGCGCCGAGCTTGTGTGGACGACGTGGAAGCGGCAACCGGTCGCCCTTGCGAACTCCGCTCCCAAGGCGATCATCGCCGCCTCCGCGGTGTCGGGCCGGCTCGCCAAGAAGTCTTCGTAGCCCTCGATCTTGCGGCCGAGCGCCCGCTGCGCCGCCTCGTTCACCTCCCGATCCTCGCAGTGCGCGGCCAGCAGGCCCCGGGCACGCGCCACCTGTTCGAAGATACCGAGGACGTCGCCGTTGCCCGGAGGCATTATCAGGTTCTCGGGGGTCTCGTCTGCCAGGTTGTAGACGAGCTGTTTGGTCTCCCGGTGCAGCGCGTATCCCCAGAACAGCTTCACGCCTACCGCGCCCTCGTCGATGAGCGCGGGTAGTTCGCTCAAGTTCTCCGCCCCGAGAGAGATGGCCCACAGGCCGAAGTCTACAAACGCACTACGCGCGTGCTGCTCCGCGCGATCACGGAAGACGGAGACGTCGCTGACGGGGGGAATGGCGTTGGGCATCTCGAACAGCGTGGTGATGCCCCCGGCCGCCGCCGCCCGCGTGGAGCGAGCGAAGTCCTCCTTCTCAGTAAGGCCGGGATCGCGCGAGTGCACGTGAGGATCGATGAAGCCGGGGAAAACCAGTAGCCCGGTTGCGTCGATCTCCTCTTCGGCGCCGAACGCCTCGCCGGCAGCCGCGATCGCCACGATCCGCCCATCATCGCATGACACATCCGCTCGGATGCGGAAGCTTGGCGTTACCACTGTCCCGCCACGAATAACCAGATCCACTATCTCTCACCCTCCCCACCGGGTAGAATCGAACTCTCCGCGGTTGCGGTGACGCAATGTTATTTACATGGTCAGCGCCGGTCAAGCGATCCTGCCGCCTGGTGGAGCGCAACCTACCGCTGATACTCGCCACGCTCGACGAGACTACTATGAACAGAGCGCTTCTTTGTCGGTTACGTTCTCGATACGTTTTCTGGGTGTCGCGCTCCTGTCCCCCGCGTTGCGCGGTCTCACAGGTTGACCGAGAATGCCAAGTCATTTAAGGTGCAATCCGATCGGAGAGGCCAACGAGAGAAAGTACCCAGAACATCGGGCGAATGCAGTCTGACAGGGAACATGTTGCGTGGTACCGGCAACGCCAATCGTGACCACGCCAGCCGCCGTTCTGCTGCAC
>DATFOP010000257.1:0-12586 GCA_035265505.1 Propionibacteriaceae bacterium
CTGCACTATCGGCAGGGCGGAATCGGCAACGACTACCCGTACTTGCTGGGCCATGAGGCAGCAGGGATTGTCGAGTCAGTCGGTACCGGCGTCCACGGCCTCGGCGCGGGCGATTACGTGATCTTGAATTGGCGAGCGGTGTGCGGCACCTGTCGCGCCTGTCGCCGCGGCCGTCCGTGGTACTGCTTCGCCACCTTCAACGCCAGCCAGAAGATGACGCTGGACGACGGTACGGAACTGTCACCGGCGCTGGGCATCGGTGCCTTTGTCGACAAGACTCTGGTCGCCGCCGGCCAGTGCACGAAGGTCGACCCGGCCGCCCGACCCGCTGTGGCCGGCTTACTCGGCTGCGGCGTGATGGCGGGCCTGGGCGCTGCCCTGAACACCGGCAACGTGAGCCGGGGCGACTCCGTCGCGGTGATCGGCTGCGGCGGTGTCGGATCGGCTGCGATCGCCGGAGCCCGCCTGGCCGGCGCCGCCAAGATCATCGCCATCGATATCGACGACCGCAAGCTCGCGGTGGCCCGCAGCCTGGGAGCGACCGACACCGTCAACTCGCGCGACACCGACGCGGTCGAGGCGATCCACCGACTCACCGGCGGGTTCGGTGCGGATGTTGCCATCGACGCCGTCGGACATCCCGAAACCTACGCCCAAGCGTTCTACGGCCGCGATCTTGCCGGCACGGTGGTGCTGGTCGGCGTGCCGACCCCCGAGATGAGGCTCGAGCTGCCGCTCCTCGACGTCTTCGGCCGCGGTGGGTCGCTGAAGTCCAGCTGGTACGGCGACTGTCTGCCGGATCGGGATTTTCCGATGTTGATCGACCTCTACCTCCAGGGGCGACTGCCGTTGGATGCCTTCGTCAGTGAGGAGATCGCCATCGGCGAGATCGAGGCTGCGTTCGACAAGATGGACCGCGGTGATGTCCTGCGTTCGGTCGTGATCATGGAGAATGCTGACCGTGCGGGTACTCGGGCGTGACCGCCCGGATTGATCACACGGTGACATCGGGCACGTTCTCGCTCGACGATGAGACGGTTCGGGTCGAGAACAACGTGTGGGTCATCGGGAATGACCAGGAGTGCGTCGTCATCGACGCTCCGCATGACGTGGCCGAGATCGTCCGGGTGGTCGCCGGCCGTCGGGTGGTCGCAATCTTGTGCACGCACGCCCACGATGATCATGTTCGGGTCGCCCGCGAGCTGGCCGCCGCTGTCCGGGCACCGGTCCTGCTGCATCCTGATGATCGTCCGCTGTGGCAACTCAGCCACGACGTACCGCCCGATGGCGAGCTGCGCGACGGGGATGAGGTCGAGATTGCCGGCCTGACGATCGAGGTGCTGCATACCCCGGGCCATACCCCAGGGTCGGTGTGCTTCTACGCCAAGGACCTCGCCACCGTGTTCACCGGAGACACCCTCTTCAACGGCGGCCCAGGTGCCACCGGGCGCAGCTTCAGCGACCGAGGCGTCTTGTTGATGAGCATCACCGATCAACTGCTGTCGCTTCCTCGCCAAACCATAGTCAAGACCGGGCACGGCGACGACACGACAATCGCCGACGAACGGTCCGGCATTCTGGACGCCGGCGCCAGCTAGGCCCGTACGTCTGTGGCCTTGTGCGGAAAGACGACAGCCAAACCGGCCGGCGCCCCGTACATCTGTGGCCTTGTGCGGAAAGACGACAGCCAAACCGGCCGGCGCGCCGTACATCCGTGGCCTTGTGCGGAAAGACGACAGCCAAACCGACCGGCGCGCCGTACATCTGTGGCCTTGTGGGGAAAGACGACAGCCAAACCGGCCGGCGCGGCCAAAGGGGAGCGGGACAATGGGCCGCATGAGATTTCTGCTCCGGATTCTTGCCAACGCGGCCGCCCTTGCTGTCGCCGCCTTCCTGCTCAGCGGCATCACGCTGACCTCTGACACCCTGGCCGGCAAGACGCTCACCCTGCTCGTCGTCGCGTTGATCTTTGGCATCGTGAACGCCATCGTGAAGCCGATCCTCGCATTCTTCAGCATCCCGTTATTGCTACTCACCCTCGGACTTTTCTTACTGGTGATCAACGCCTGCATGCTGCTGCTGACATCGTGGTTGGCCGGCAAGTTCGGGCTCGGCTGGGAGGTCGACGGCTTCTGGGTCGCCTTGATCGGCGCGATCATCGTGTCGATCGTGAGCTTCCTCGTGAACGCTTTGCTGCCCGACCCGGACGACAGGCGTGGCTGAGCCGGCAGCCTCCGCCCACGAAGAGCCGCCAGTTCGTGTGCTGTTCGTTTGCTGGGGCAACATCTGCCGGTCACCCATGGCGGAGCGGGTTGCGGAGCGCGCCGCCGCCGAGGCCGGCGTGAATCGAGTCGGGTTCAGCAGCGCGGCCACCAGCACCGAGGAGCTCGGCGAGCCGATGGATTGGCGCGCCGCGGCGGTCCTGTCGGAACGCGGCTATCGGCATGATCACCACCGGGCCCACCAGATCAGCGCGCAAGAGATCGCGGAGGCGGACCTCGTGATCGCCATGGAGGACATTCATATCCGCAAGATGCTGGCCATCGCGCCCGGCTCGACCAACATCTCTCTGTTGACCGATTACGACCCCGGTGCCGAGCCAGGGTCTGGTGTACCGGATCCCTGGTACGGCTCACCGGCCGGGTTCTACGGCACTCTCAACGCCATCGAGGCGGCCATGCCGGCGATCGTGGAACGCATCCGGGAGCTGCAGAGCGCAGCACCCCGCCGCCCCGGCAGGGGTGAGCCAAGCCCTTCCGCCGCTCGTTGACGAGGCACTCGCCGACTCTCTGCTACGCAGCTACCGCGACCAAGGGAGCGATCACCCGGCGCCGGGAGATGGCGAGCACGCTGCCGGCCAATCCAAGAAGCAGCCAGGCCAGCAGTAGGCCGGCTGCGCCGACGGCTCCGGTGCCGTCGCTCGCGATGGCTCGGAAGCCTTCCAGCGCAGGGGTCAGCGGCAGGAACGGCCGGATCGCGTCGAAGATCGCCGGTACCGCGGACGTGATCGCGGCTGCAGCAGCGGCCACCACCAAGGTGACCGAGACGAAGCTTCCAACCCCGCCGAACCATGCCACCAGCGCATGGTTGATCGCGACGAACGCCAAGGCGGTCAGGACAGCGAACGGCAGCAGCGCCGCCACCTGCCCGGCCGAGAGATCCAGCAGGACCTGCAGCACCACCGTCAGCACGACGGCCTGCACGATGCCGATGATCGCGCCGGGCAGCAAACCTTGGAGAGCGAGACGCCAAGACGGCTTCATCGAGGTCAGGACACGAGCGGGTACGGCCCGCAACACGAGATAGCTGGCCAAGGCGCCGATCCAGAGCGCGATGACTGCGAGAAACGTGGTGGTCGCCACGTCGGAGAACACCGACTCGGGCTCCGGTGAGGTAACCGGGGTGGCCACGGTGGACGCCAGGCGTTCGCGCGTCGCCTTGTCGTAGGTCGGGACTTGGTCTTCGCCCTGGGCCAACCCGTCGGCCAATTTGTCGGTGCCCGTGGCGAGCTGATTCCCGCCCTCGGACAGCTTGTCCAGACCGTCGCTCAGGTCTCCTGCACCTTGAGCGGACAGGCTGGTGCCGGTGGCCAGCTCCGTGGTGCCGTCGCTGAGAGCGGTGGCCCCAGCGCTCAGCTCGCGCGCCCCTGCAGCGATCTTGGCGATGCCCGTGGCCAGCGGCGCAAGTCCGTCGGCGAACGTGTCCGTACCGTCGGCCAACGAGTCGATCCCGCCGGCGAGTTTCGTCACGCCGCCCGCGAGGCCGTCGACGCCAGCGGCCAGTTTCCGAGCGCCGGTGTCCAACGCCGTCGCACCACTGCTGAGCTGCTCCGCGCCCGCCGCCAGCTTCTCCCCGCCATCCGCGAGCTGGTCAGCCCCGGAGGCCAGTCTCCGCGCGCTCGACAGCAGCCCGGGCTGGGTGCCGTCTGCGGTCGAGACGTCCGCAAGACCTTGCACCGCAACGCCCGTGCCCGCCTGGAGCCCGGCATAGAACACGGGGCAGGATTCCGACGGCAATTCCGCCGGGCACGGCACAACCTGTGACAGTTCCTCGGCCGTCATCGTCTGGAAGCCGGCGAGCTGATCTCGATACTGCCCGAGACCCTTGGCGAACTGGCCGGCGCCGCCGGCGTAGGTTTCCAGCCCGTCACTGAAGTCGCTGACGCCTCTCGCGTAGGCCGCTGTGCCCTTCGCGTTTCGCCGAGTCCCGGCGGTGAACTGCTCCATGCCCCGATCGAGCTTCCGAGCTCCACTGGCCAGCTCAGCGGATCCGTCGGCCGCCGACCGTGCGCCCGTGGCGAGCTTCCGTGCACCGGCCGGCAGCCCGCTGGTCTGTTCCGCGAGGGTCCCCAGGCCGGTGGCCAACCCGGAGGTTCCGGTGGCCAGCTGGCGGGCCCCGACGGCGAGTTGTGATGTTCCGCCGTTGAGCTGAACGAGACCGTCCGCTAGCTTTTCGGATCCCGATGTGGCGCCGTCCAGTCCGCCCGCCAACTTGTCTGCACCGCCGGAGAGCTTCCCCGCTGCGTCGGCCACCGTGCCGAACTGCTTGCCCAGCCGGTTGAAGCCGACATAGATGTTCTGCAGGTATTGCTCGGTCAATGACGAGTTCAGCGCTCGGGTCGCCGCGGCCGTTACCGCCTGCCCAACGACCGGATCGGCAATACCGGTGACCTGCGATGTGCGGACGTCGAGCGTTGCCGGCTGCACCTGATCGGGGTCGGACTTGGAGAAGGAGGTCGCGCGCCGGGAGAAGTCCTTGGGGATGGTGACTACTGCGGCATAGCGGCCCGACTCCAGGCCGTCAGTCGCGTCCTGCTGGTCGGTCAGGATCCAGCTGAAGTTCCGGTCGTCGTTGTCGGCCACCAAGCCGCCAGCGAGCTGGCGGCCCAACGGCACCGGCTGCCCATTGACCTTCACCATCTCGTCGAGATTGACCACAGCGGCCTGCACCCGGGTCAGTCTGGTGTCGGAGTTCCAGGTAGCCCACAAGAAGCCGCCCGCAATCAGCAGCGGGATGAGCACCAAGCCCACGATCGACCACAGACCGATCCCACGGGAGCTGTTCGCTCGTTCCAACCGCAATGCCATATCTCGTCCGTTCGCTATCGGGGCGTTCTGGCGAGGTCGGTGACCCCGTCCAGGGTGAGGGTGGTGACGTGTGCGGGGGTCAGATCCGCGATGGCCGACCGGTCGCGGACGGCGAGTACGACCGCCAGCTCGCGACTGCCCACCACCACGTCGTCGAGGAGGCTGGCCAGCGCAGCCCGTTCATCGTGAGCGGTGAGCCGGTCCGCATGATCCACGAAGATCACGGCAGGCTTCGCCGCCAGGATCTCGCGCAGCTCGGGCCGGATGGCCGACGTGCGAACGCAGTCCAGATAGCCGGTCCGCCGCCGTACGGCCGCTGCCTGTTCGGGCAGCACGAGCCCGGCGACCTTGACCTTGCCGGGGCCGATTCGCATTCGTCCGGCGAGGGTGAGCATCAGGGCGGTCTTGCCGCTGTCCGCCGGCCCCTCGACGACGACCACATCACGCGGCATCGCGGCCATGTCGATCGGGGCACCCGTGGTGACCTGAAGTCCCTCGGCGACGATCAGGTGCTGATCATCAGTGGCTGGCCAGGTGGCCAGCGACAACTGGTGCGTCAGCGCGGCTCCCTCGACGTCGAAGGACGGCAACCGGCGGTCGATCGATAGCGGGAGCCACCAGGCCGATTTCCCGAGGAGGGCCAGGACGGCCGGCACCAGCGTCATCCGCACGATAAAGGCATCGATGAAAACCCCGACCGCGAGCCCGAAGGCGATGGTCTTGATCGGTCCCTCGCCTTCGGGCACGAAGGCGGCGAACACCGAGAACATGATCACCGCAGCAGCCACCACCACCCGCGATGAGGAGACAAAGCCTTCCTCGATGGCCAGCTGAGCGTTCCCGCCCGCCGACGGAGGTCGGCTTCCCAGTTCTGAGTGGACGTACGCCTCCCGGATCCGGGAGACCAAGAACACCTCGTAGTCCATAGCGAGCCCGAACAGAATGCCCATCAGCAAGATGGGCAGGAAGCTGATCACTGGTGCCGTCTGCGCGACGTTGAACACCGACGAGAACCAGCCCCACTCGAACACCACCGCCGTCACGCCGAAGGCGGCCCCGACACTGAGCAGGTAGCCGAGGGTGGCCTTGATCGGCACGGCGATCGAGCGGAAGACCATGGTGAGCAAGATCAAGGACAGGCCGACCACCAGCAAGCCGAACGGCAGCAGGGCCCGGCCCAGCCGATCCGACACGTCGATCGCCACCGCCGTGTAGCCGGTGACGTAGACCGGTACGTCGTAGACGTCCTCGAAGTGAGCCTTGCGTGACCGGATGTCTCGAACCAGGTCCTTGGTCTCCTGCGTGTCCGGACCGTTTCGTGGAATCACCTGGATGATGCCGGTGTCGGCGTTCTCGTTGGGCGTTGCGAGGGGCACGCTTGCGACGCCTGGGAGCTCTCGGATCTCATCGGCGATGCCGTCCATCACACCGAGCGGGTCGTCGGAGCCCACGATCGTGGCGGAGACGATCAGCGGCCCGTTGTAACCCGGGCCGAAGTGGTCGCTGATCAGGTCGTACGTCACGCGAGCGGGAGTTCCGGGATCCGCGACGCCGTTGCTGGGCAGCGCGATCCGGAGGTCCTTGGCGGGATAGGCCAGCGTGGCCAGCGCCGCGATCACCAGCACGATCGTGATGACGGGCACCTTGGTGATGAATCGCACCCACGCTCGAGCGAACCTGCCAGACCCGCGCCATTCGGTCGAGGTGTGGCGGGCGCGCGACGCCCGCGGCTTCGGCCGCAGCCGAGCGCCGGCGAAGCCCAGCAACGACGGGAGCAGGGTGAGCGCGATCAGCACGGCGACCAGCACGCCGACCGAAGCCGCCACGCCCATCGTGGTGAGGAAGGGAATGCGAGCCACGGCCAGGCCGATCAGAGCGATCATGACGGTGAGCCCGGCGAAGACCACGGCCGACCCAGCTGTTGCCAAGGCCTGGGCGGCCGACTCCTCGGGCTCCATGCCGCCCGCGAGCTGCTCGCGATGGCGGGACACGATGAACAACGCGTAGTCGATGCCGACCGCCAACCCCAGCATCACCGCCAGCAGTGGGGTGGTCGAGGACACCGTGGTGATGCCGGTGGCGCCGACGATCAACAGCATGGTGATCGCGACGCCCAGAAGAGCGGTCAGCAAGGGCATCCCCGCCGCGCGTAGGGACCCCAACGTGAGCAACAGCACGATCAGGGCGACGACCACGCCGACGGCTTCGACGATGCTGAAGCCTGGACGGTTGTCGTTGTAGGCCTCACCGCCGATCGAGGCCTCCGAGCCCGGGATGCTGGCTTGGAGCCGATCTGTCTGGTTCTCTAACGCTCCGAAGGTGGTCGCCGAGATGTCGCCGTTGGTCGCCTCGAGACCGATCATGATGATCGCCGCACTACCGTCGTTGGCGATCACACCCTTGGCGTACTTGTCGAAGGGCGACGTCGCCGCATCGACGCCTTCGATCGTGTTCAGCCGATCGACGCCGGCCTCGATGGCCTTTCGCACTGGCGCGTCCCGGACACTGCCACCGTCCGGAGCGACCACGATCAGTTGAGCGGTCACTCCGCCGGCTTGGGGAAAGGTGCGGCCGAGCGAATCCAGTGCTGCCTGGGACTCGGTGCCGGGTACCGAGAACTTTTCGTCGAACTCGCCGCGAATAGCGCTGGCGAGGCCGCCGAGCACCACGAGCGCGACGAGCCAAGCCGCCAACACGAGGTGGCGCCGGCGGTAGGCCGAGCGGCCGAGCCCGTACAAGAACGAGGACACGTCGTGATTTCCTTCTAGGCCAAAAGCAGCGGATGGGTACGCCGACGGGTTGGATTCAGTACTGTATTCGATACAGATCTGTATCGCGATTCGAGGAGGGCGGGAAGTGGCCGATGTCATGGCCCCCGACATCCGGGTGAGCGCACGGCGAGCCCTCACGCGCGACAAGCTCATGGCCGCCGCCAGCACCGTCTTCGCCGACCGCGGCATTCCCGGCGCCAGTGTCGAAGAGATCTGTGAGGCCGCCGGCTTCACCCGCGGCGCGTTCTATTCCAACTTCGCCGACAAGGACCAGCTCGTGCTGGCTCTGATCCAGGCCAGGGTGCAAGCCCAGTACGCCGCGGCCGAACAGGCCATCGCCACCGTCAAGGCAACCACGGGAGACCGCACGCCGGCCGAGCTGGTGTCGATCGCCATCACCGCGTTCGAGGAAGCCGCGCGGCCGGGTCGCGAAGGCATCCTGACCCAGCAGGAGCTCCTGCTTTACGCCGCCCGGCAACCCCAGCTGCGTGAGCCCTACCTGGCCTTCGCTGATGAATGCCTCAAGCAGTTGGCCACTCTGCTGGCCGACGCGCTCCGATTCACCGGGCTGGAGTTCGCCATCGACTTCGGCGTCGGAATCGAGCTGCTCACCGCGACTCACAATCACCTGGAGATGCAGGCGCTGTTCACCGGCCAGCTGGACTCTGACGTCCTGCGCATCCTGTTGCTGGCCATCACCCGTCCAGCCTGAGTCATCGCTCCGGCCGACGGCGGCTCAGCGAGCATCAAGGTCTGGCACGCTTGGGGCATGCAGATCCTGGTCGTCGACGATGATCAAGCAGTCCGCGATTCGCTCAAGCGGTCGCTGGAGTACTCCGGCTACGAGGTCAACACGGCGATCGACGGCGTGGAGGCGCTGGCCCGGCTGGCGGTGCTGCGACCCGATGCCGTGATCATGGACGTGATGATGCCGCGGCTGGACGGGCTCGAGGCCACCCGCAGCCTGCGATCGGCGGGAAACGATGTGCCGATCCTGGTCTTGACGGCCCGGGATGCGGTTGGCGACCGAGTGGACGGCCTCGACGCAGGCGCCGACGACTATCTGGCCAAGCCGTTCGCCCTCGACGAGCTCCTGGCCCGCATTCGAGCTCTCGTCCGGCGCGCCGGCACAGTTGCGGAGTCGGCTGACCCTTCCGCCCGCAACCTCCAGTTCTCGGATTTGATCTTGAACACCCAGACCCGCGAGGTGCTTCGTGGATCTCGGCCGATCAATCTGACCCGGACGGAGTTTGCCCTGCTGGAAGCATTTCTCACCCACCCGCGCCGGGTGCTGGAACGCAGCTGGCTCCTCAACGAGGTCTGGGGCTTCGACTTCCCGACCACCGCCAACTCGCTCGAGGTCTACATCGGCTACCTGCGCCGAAAGACCGAGGCTGCCGACGAGCCGCGGCTGATCCACACCGTACGGGGCGTCGGATACGTGCTGCGCGAGACACCACCATGATCAGTTCCGGCCTCGCTCCGGCGCGGTACGTGCGATGCTGGCTCGCCTGACCCAGTGGCTGCACGCGCTGCCGCTGCAGCGCCGGGTCGCTTACCTCACAGCGGTCGCCGTGGCGCTGGCGGTCGCTGGGACCAGCATCGCCGGATACGTCACGCTGCGCCACTCGCTCTACAACGCACTCGATGATGAGCTCACCGACGGCGCCCAGTCCTTGGCCGTGCCGGTGTCGCAGGACATCCGATCCCTGGGCGGGTTGACCGAGCGAGCGCTGGAGGCGGGCAACATCAGCGTCGCGGCCGTACGCTCCGACGGAGCGATCTTCTTCGTGCCCGGCCAGCGCGTCCAGCTGGTCCTAGGGCCCCAGGAGGTCGCCGTCTCGAAGCTACAGAGCGGCCCGTCGACGCGCTCCGGCGAGGCGAGCAACGGCGAGCCCTACCGGATCGTCGCCGTCACGATGCCCGAGCTTGAC
The DNA here is from genome assembly GCA_035265505.1 of Propionibacteriaceae bacterium. Classification (GTDB taxonomy): domain Bacteria; phylum Actinomycetota; class Actinomycetes; order Propionibacteriales; family Propionibacteriaceae; genus Microlunatus. The sequence continues at coordinate 9,793 of DATFOP010000257.1, forward strand.
AACTACGCTCTGGTATTGGGCCGCCCCCTGGCCGCCACCAACCAGATCTTGGGCTCGCTGTCGCTGGTGCTGATCCTCTTCGGGGTGGCTGGAGTGATCTTGGCCGCCATCGTCGGCGCGGCCGTGGCCCGCTCGAGCCTGGCCCCGATGCGCAACCTCGCACTGGCGGTCGAGCAGATCTCCCGCACCGAGGATCTGCAGCCGATCGAGATCACCGCGTCGGGCGACATCGCCCTGCTCGCCGACGCCTTCAACGCCATGTTGCGTTCGCTGGCCACCTCACGGGACCGGCAACAACGACTGATCGCCGACGCGAGCCACGAGCTGAGGACCCCGCTGACCAGCCTGCGCACCAACATCGACCTGCTCGCCGCGGACGCCAGCACTGGCATGCTGTCGCCCGAGGACCGAATGGCGATCCTGTCCGACGTCAAGGCGCAACTCGAGGAGTTCACCGCTCTGATCGGCGATCTCGTTCAACTTGCCCGCGAAGAGCGTGTCGCACCCGAGCGCATCGACTTCCGCAACGTCGTGAATGGCGCCGTCGACCGGGTCCGTCGTCGGGCGCACGGTCTGGCTTTCGACGTCGAGCTAGACCCCTTCTACGTGATCGGCGAGTCGGACACGCTGGAGCGGGCGGTCACCAACCTGCTGGACAACGCGGTCAAGTGGAGCCCGCCCGGCGGCACGGTCCGCGTTCAACTCGAGGGCGACCGCCTGCGAGTGGCTGACCAGGGGCCGGGAATCGCGGAGGCCGATCTGCCGTACGTGTTCGACCGCTTCTATCGATCCGATACCGCACGCAACACGCCCGGCACGGGCCTCGGCCTGTCCATCGTGGCCCAGGCGGTGAGTATGCACGGCGGCTCGGTGAAGGCGGGCCGGTCTGCTCAGGGCGGCGCTGAATTCACTATTCAGCTGCCGGGCTCGACGACGCTGGAGGGCTTGGCCCTTGCGCTCCCCGAGCGCTGATCAGGAGCGGCCGTGGGTCGCGTACGGGGTGTGGGTGGGCAGGCTCATCCGTGGCGCCCTCCGCGGCACCCGGAAGCCGGCCATCAGCAGCAGCATCTGCACCCGGAACCGATGCCCGCGGTAGGGCTCCATGATCTCGGTGCAGGCGTCGTCGTCCAAGGCTTCGCCGGTCAACGCGTAGGTGATCTCTTTGCCGACGTGGTAGTCACCGACGCTCCAGGCGTCCGGATCCCCGTGCGCGCGCTGGCGAACCTCCGCTGAAGTCCACGGCCCGACACCCGGCAGGCTACGCAGGGCCAGATTGGCCGCTCGGGGCTCGCGGTGAAGCGTACGTTCCAAGGCCGCGGCCCGCGGCGCCGCGTTGACCAACGTACGGCTGCGCCGTTGCTCAACCCCGGCGGCCAGGAAGCGCCAGCTCGGAACGCGCGCCCAGACCTCTGGCGCGGGCGGCAGCCGCATGCCGAAAGCGATCGAGTGGGGATCATCGGTCGGTCCGGGAGCCGATTCACCGAATTCCCGCACCAGCAGCCGCCAGGCGCGAAAGGCTTCCGCACCGGTCACCACCTGTTCCAAGCAGGCGGGAGCGAGTGCCTCGAAGACGGCGTCCGACCGCCCGACGCGATAGCCCGAATAACGACGGTGGGCATGGACCAGCACTCGGTGCTGCGGCAATGGCCGGAAACCGTCCGGATCGTCGTCGTCGCCGGCCAGCTTCGGCAGCTGATCCAGCGCCCACTCCGCGCCTTCGCCCCAGGCACGAGCTTCAATCCGCCGACCGCTGGCGATGATCTTGATCAGAGCCGGTCCCGCCGGCGTGCGGGTGGCGCGGAGCATCACCTCACCAACTCGGCGGTGGGTCGGATCACCCGCTCCCCGGCGGAGCAGGGAGAAGGTCGGCTGGAACAGCACCGAATGGTCCAGCTCGAACTGCCGGGTCTGGTCGGCCATGCGTCAATCAAGCCCGAGGGAAGGGCCAGGGGTTGGGTCGGCAGCCGTCGAGGCTCTTGGTCTGCTGCACCATGATCTGTGCGAGCCGGCCCTTGCCGTCACACGGGGTGTGCTGGTAGCCGAGTGCATGCCCCACCTCGTGGTTGACGAGGTAGCGGCGGTAGTTGGTGACATCGGTCCCGTAGGTCTCGGCGCCCGAAACCCAGCGTTTGGCGTTGAGCAGCACGCGATCGCCGTTCTGGCAGGAGACCTCGCCATGGGTGAGCAGCGGCGCACACAACCGGTCGGTGGTCGCCGGCGTCGTGATGTAGATGTGCAAATCAGCGCTCGCTGAGGAACTGACCAGCTGGAACCGCCACTTCCCCGACGCCCGCCAGCTCCGCCGATCGTTCAGCACCGATTGGATCGTTCGGGCCGCCGCATTGATGTCCACCGGCACGCCTTTCTCGCGCTGGACATCGAAGTTCACCACGGTCCCGGCTTGGCCGGCCGGATCGCCGTGGACGGTCGCCCGGACGTAGGTGCCGGGGCCCGAGTCAGGCACCTTGTGCCTGGCGACCGTCGCGCCCGTCTGCTTCTGGCGCTGCGGACCTGATATGGGGGTGGGCTGCGGCGATTCCGCCTTGGCAGTTGGTGGGGTTGAGGCTGGCATCGCTGACGGCGCCGGCACGCCCACCGGCACGCCGAAACGCGCCTCCTCGATGAGAACCCCGGTCGCAGCTCGGGCGCCGAGACCGACCAACCCCAGCAGCAGGACGCCCGTGACGACGACAGCGGCCCGGCCAGGCGATCGCCAATGCGGGGTAGATTGTGAGCCGCGAAGATCGCCATCAGCCGACGCACGGCGCGGCAATGAGCCGTACGACCGGGTTCC
>DATFOP010000258.1:0-15981 GCA_035265505.1 Propionibacteriaceae bacterium
ACGAGCAGCGATCTCAACGAATCCAGCAAGGCTTTGTCGGTCGCCGCCAAGGCCGTCGACCGCACTCAGGCTCAGCTCACGTCGGCACGCATCCGCCTCGCTCAGACCCAAAGTGAGCTAGCGATAGCTCGATCGGAAGATTTGCGCCTGGCGGCCCAGCTCCGGCAGGCGAAGGCTGAGCTAGCCACGGCCTCGGCACGAGTAGTTGTCGGACAGCAGAATCTTGCTGCGGAAGAGGCGATCGCCGGGGATGTGATCCGCGACCAGTATCAGCAGCAATCCAACCTGCTCCCGATTGCCGTCCTGGTTGACACCAACTCTCCAGCCGATCTGCAGACTCGGCTTCAGTGGTCGACCACCATGTTCGACTCCACTCAAGCCGAGATCGATCGGCTCACCATCATCCAACGGCAACTCGACGCGGCAAAGGCGCACAAGGCCGAGTTGGCAGCGCAGGTGCGAGCGGACCGCAAGGCTGCCGCAGCCGCACTGCGGACGAAGCAGACGTTGGAGGCGCGGGCAGCCGCCGAGGAAGCCAGCGTCCAAAGCCTGCTCTCCCAACAGCGAGCGATCGAGGAGGCGGCGGCTGATGATGTGGCAGAAGACAAGGCTCATTACGCCCAGCTGACCAACGAGCGCGCATCCGTGGAGAAGCGCATTGCGAGCCGGATCGCCGAGGCCAAGGTCGCGGCCGCCCGCAAGGCGGCGGCCGAGAAAGCGGCCAAGGTTGCAGCCAGGAAAGCGGCGGCGGCGGAACGCCCCCGCAAGGCGCAAGAGCAGGCGCGTGAGCGGGCCCACCGCGGCTCGGCCAAAACACGTCAAAAGGCGACGAGCAAGAACGGCAAGTCCTCGACCTCAAAGAAGAAGGCGGCTCACAAGTCGAGCCACCAAACCTCCATGGCCTCGGCCAGCCACGGGTTCTCGTATCCGGTGTCAGCCCCCATTACGTCAGCGTTCGGGATGCGCTTTCATCCAGTGCTGCGCTACTGGAAGTTGCACGATGGCACCGACTTTGGGGCCGGTTGCGGGACGCCGATCCGAGCGCCGTACTCCGGTCAAGTCGCGGAGCGGTACTACAACGCGGGCTACGGAAACCGGCTGATGATCGACCACGGCTTCCGTAGTGGAAAGTACGTGACCACTGGTTACAACCATGCCAGCCGGTACGTGGTGCACGTTGGCCAGCATGTCCGCCAAGGGCAGGTCATCGGTTACGTCGGCAATACCGGCTTCTCCACTGGCTGTCATCTTCACTTGATGGTTTGGCTCAACGGCCGTGTAACAAACCCCATGACCTGGTTCTGACCAGCGGTTTTGCACCTAGGCTCTGATCTGGCCTCTTTGGCAGGGAGTATGGAGTCATGGCGAAGGAGAAGGGCCGCAAGCTGGTCGCGCAGAACCGCAAAGCGAGGCACGATTACCACATCCACGACACCTACGAAGCCGGCATCGTGCTCAGCGGAACTGAGGTCAAGTCTCTGCGCGAGGGCCGAGCCAACTTGACCGATGCATTCGCCACCGTGGACGACGGCGAAGTGTGGCTGCGGGCCGCACACATCCCGGAGTACAGCCACGGCACCTGGACGAACCACACCGCTCGCCGTACCCGGAAGCTTCTGCTCAACCGCCGCGAAATCGACAAGATCGAACGCGAGTTGTCGATCGCCGGGACGACGTTGGTCCCACTGGCGCTCTATTTCTCCGACGGTTTCGCCAAGGTGGAAATCGCCCTGGCCACCGGAAAGCGGCAGTACGACAAACGCCAGACGATCGCCGCGCGCGAGTCGAGGCGCGAAGCAGAGCGAGCTCTTGCGGCTCGAAACCGCCGTGCGTGACCCCATGGCGCGGGTGGCGGTTGCCGGTGTCTTGCTGAGCCGGCCGGTACGAATCCTCATCGCCTCGCTGCTTGGCGCCCTAGCAGCCATTGGCGTCCTGATCGCTCAGCCGCGGCCGGCGGCTGCGGCCACCGGCGATCAGATCGACTCCTTCACCATCAACTATGACGTCGCGCCCAGCGGTGTGGTGAAGGTCCAAGAAACCATCGTCTATCGATTCGGCTCGGGTTCCGGGCGGCATGGCATCGAGCGCTACTTCGTTACCCGCGAGCCTTACGACGAGACGCAAGACGCGTTGTACGAGGTCGAGAACATATCGGTGACAAGTCCGGACAACGTCGCAACGCAGTTCAGCTCGCGTACCGACGAGGCCAAAGGTGGCCGGGAGGAGCAGTTGCGGCTACGCATCGGCGATCCGAACGAAACGATTTCCGCTCCGACGGCCACGTACATCATCAGCTACGACCTGACGGGCGCCATGCGCACGTTCAACGACTACGACGAGTTTTACTGGGATGCCACGGGCTTGGACTGGCAGGCGGTGATCAAAGCAGTCAAGATCACAGTGACCGTCCCGGGTGGCGCCCAAGACGTCAGCTGCTTCGCAGGTGTTGCGCAGAGCACCGAGACTTGCCAAGGAAGCGTCTCGGGAGGCAAGGCCACGCTCGGCGCGAGTGACCTCGCCGAAGGCGAGGGTGTCACCATCGGCGTCAAGATCAAATCCGGCCTGGTCGCGGACAATGCGCCCCACTTGGCCCCCGATGGCTCAAAACTGACCAGCTCCCAGAAGGTGCTGATCGGGGCGGCGGGCGCAGCTGGACTGGGCATCACGGTTGGTTCGCCAATCGTCGGCGCCTTGTGGTGGCGCAAGAACGGGCGTGACCGGCGGTATGCCGGACTCGCGCCCGGGACTGTGCCCTTGCCGGGTCAGACCGCCGAAGTTGTCGCTAGCGATCCAGACCTCCCCATCCCGGTGGCCTTCTCGCCGCCGCGCATCCCCGTCGCAGAGGCGGGCCTGCTGCTCGATGGGCAGGTCGATAGCCGGGAGACCGCGGCGACGATCATTGACCTGGCCGTGCGCGGAGCGCTGCGGGTGGAGAGTCACGGTGACGACGATTTCCGGGTCACCCTCGTCGACCCGGATCAGGCCACGGCGCCGCACGAGATGGTGCTGCTGACTGCGCTCTTCGACGGCGAGCCGCCAGGTGCGGTTCGCGATCTGTCCAGCCAAGGCAGCCTGCTCAACGCGCACCGGGAAATGCAAGCGTCGGTACGAAATCAAGTTGCGGCGCGTGGCTGGTTCACGAAGGTCCCGTCGTCGGCGGCGGCTCACGGTATTGGCTTCGGCGGCATCGTCTTCGCTGTCATCGCGGCGTTCACGCTAGGCGCCTGGGTGCTGTGGATCTTCGTGCCGCTGCTCCCGGTGATCATCACCGTGCTGGTGATCCGCGCCAAGTTACGGCGAGGACAGCGGACCGCAGAGGGCCGCGCCGTATGCGATCAGGTCGAAGGGTTCAAAACCTATCTGGCCACCGCCGAGGCGGACCAGCTGCGATTTGAGGAGGGGGAGGACATCTTCTCGAAGTACCTGCCCTGGGCCATCGCCTTCGAACTCGCCGACCGCTGGGCCAAGGTGTGCGCAGATCTAGTGGCCATGGGCCGGCTGCCTGACATGACGCCGTACTGGTACGTCGGCAACTACCACCTAGCAGCCTTCAACACCGCCTTCATCACCAGCAGCCTGACCAGCGCAGCCACTCCCGCCCCGTCAGCGGGCAGCGGCGGCAGCGGCTTCGGTGGCGGCAGCTCATTCGGTGGGGGAGGCTTCTCCGGCGGCGGAGGCGGCGGCGGGGGCGGCGGGAGCTGGTAGTGCTGCCCAGCTCCTGCGCGGGCTCTGCATTCCGCGGGAGGAATCGCCCATGTGAGCACCGAAACGCTAACCGACGCCCTTTCTGACTGCAAGGGTGCGCCGAGCGCGCGTCTCGTTACGCGACGTCGTTAACGAACGCCCACGAGGTCAACGAGGAAGATCAACGTCTCACCGGGCGCGATGACACCGCCCCCCGCGCCGCGGTCGCCGTAGGCAAGATCAGGCGGGATGATCAACTTGCGTCGGCCACCGACCCGCATTCCGGCCACACCCTGATCCCATCCGGCGATGACGCGGCCCGCACCGAGCTGGAATTCCAGCGGTTCGCCGCGGTTGTAAGAGGCGTCGAACTCCTCACCGCTGCTGTAGGCAACGCCCACGTAGTGCACCCGAACTCGACTGCCCCGGCGCGCCTGGGGGCCCTCGCCAACGGTGAGGTCGGTCACGTCGAGTTCGGTGGGCGGCGGGCCCTCGGGAAAGTCGACTTCTGGCTTTTCGGTCATAACGACAACCTATGGGTCCGTCTCTGCGGCCCGACAGCTCCGGGTCCGCCCGGGGGAGTGCCTGATGGTGTAAGGGGCTGATCCTGGTGATGCTTGATCACATGAGCGCCACCTACGAGCACCCCAGCCTGCACATGCACGTCACCCCCGAACAACGCGACCGAGCTGAGTGCTGGCTCAAGGAGGCCTACGCCGACGGCCGCATTAGCGAACTCGAGTTCGACCAACGGATAGGGCAAGTCCTGTCCGCGGTCACCCGTAAGGAATTGAACGAAGCTTTCTACGGTCTGGTGCAGGTGGCCACTCCATCGCGGGCGCTCGGACTGCACCCGGCATATCAGCCGCTGGTGCGTCCGGAGGGCAAGGAGCGTGCCGGGCGAGGCGTGGCCGCCTTTGCGCACTTCTCGGCCTTCTTGCTGTGGCTCTTTGGCCCAGCTCTGGTCTATGCACTGTCGACGCCAGGGACGTATTCACGGCGCGAGGCGGCGAAGGCGTTCAACTTCCAGTTGATCGCCCTGGTCGCATTCGTGGTGGTCGGCATGCTCGGTGGGATCACTGGACTCGATATCTTCGGCTGGCTCATGCCGTTCATGGGTCTTGGCTGGCTGATCTTGACCATCGTGGGCGGCGCCAAGGCGCTGCAGGGCGAGAACTGGAAGAACCCCGTACGGCGGGTTGTTCCGCTTCAGGTTCTTTCGGAGAAGTAGAGAACGGCTGACGACGCCGCCGGGCGAGGCGCCGGAATCAAAGCAGCGGCGCAGACGTTCCTCCAGAGGTAGGGTGAACGCATCCCGGCGGCAGCCAGCTGAGCGGGATGCACACAACTTCACAGGGGGTGATTGGTTTCGACTCGGGTCGATAGACCCAGGAGAAGCGGGCCGAGAATCCAAGGTCAACTCGCAAATGTTCCTTGGGAATCAACAAGTGCCGACTCTAAGCGCACTCAGTTCGCTCTCGCTGCCTAAGCAGTGATCGAACGGTCAGACCGGGCGAGCCTCCGTCCCGGACCCTGGCCTCATCCAGGAGGCTCACCTGCTAGCGATGGTCCCAGGAGCTAGCGGGGAAATGTACTGAGACTGGGCCTGTCTACGACGTGCTGGTGAGAGCGTAGGGGCCGAGCAGAACGACCAACCAGCTGCGCCCGGAGAAGTCCTGGATCGTCGTCTGAGGACGCGGGTTCGATTCCCGCCACCTCCACGAACTATCTCGCTCGCGCGATCGCGCTGCTGGGCGGTGTCTTCCTCAGTCGCTCGCCGACTGGAAACGTCTGCTCGACTCCCTCGTCCAGACACCGCCGCGCGATCAACCGACGCTCGCGAGTTTCTCGCTCGCGCGATCGCGCTCCTGGCCGGTGTCTTCCTCCGTCGCTCGCCGACTGGAACGTTTGCCCGACTCCCTCGTTCAGAACACGGCCGCGCGATCAACCGATGCTCGCGAGGCTTTCTCGCTCGCGAGATCGCGCTCCGGTTCCTGGTCCCTACACCGGTAGCTCGTCGCCGCGGCTGTCGATCAACGCTGCCGGCGCGGTCAGCCGCCAGGCCTCATAGGTGAGTTCCGCGAGCTCGGACCGATCGATCCCATCGAGGTAAACCACGACCCAGCCGAACCGGCCGGCGGTGAACTGCACTTCAAAAACCTCTGGCCGTTCAGCGACCAGAGCGAGCTGTTCGGCGACAAGTTGCTTCAGTCCGACGGTCCGGGTTCGGGGCCAAAGGTATCCAAAAGTGTCGCCATGGATCTTGAAGGTTGAGTACCGAGCTGAGTCGATGCGCTCCACGCCCTCCAGCTGCTCGACGAGCTCCAGAAAGTCTGCGATCTGCGAACCCACGCGATCATCTCATCACTGGTCCTCCCTGCACCGTCGACAAGACTGGCGCCGTGACGTACCTGCCACCGCTTACGGATCCAGTCCGCACCATCGGGCGGCGGACGTTCGACTTCTCCCGGCAAATCACGGTCATGGGAATCGTCAACCGGACGCCGGATTCCTTTTTCGACGATGGTCGTACCTATGGAATTGATCAGGCCATTGCCGCTGCCCTGGCCGCAGACCAAGCCGGAGCAGACTGGGTCGACATCGGCGGAGTTCCTTTCTCGCCGGACATACCTGAGGTCAAGGAGGCGGAGGAGATCGACCGGGTCGTTCCGGTGGTCGCGGCGGTCGCGGACGCGAGCGACATCGTCATCTCCGTCGACACCTTTCGTCCCGAGGTCGCGGACCTCAGCATTGCGGCCGGCGCATCAGTGATCAATGACACAACGGGCCTGCAGGATCCTGATCTTGCTGCCGTGGTGGCCGCCGGCCGGGCCTCGGTGGTGATCACCCACAGCAAGGCGCAACCACGACAGCACTTTCCGCATCCGCACTATGACGACATCGGTGCAGAGATCAAAAACTTCCTGATCGGCCGGGTGCGGCGCGCCATCGACGCAGGTGTGCCGGAGAACAAGATCATCATCGATCCCGGGCATGACCTCAACAAGAACACTCTGCACTCCCTGGAACTCACCCGCCGGCTGACTGAGATCGCGGACATCGGTCTGCCGCTGCTCGCAGCCGTCTCGAACAAGGACTTCATCGGCGAGGCGACTGGCTTGTCCAAGGCAGATCGGCTGGCGCCCACCATCGCTGCCGCCACTGCATGTGCGCTTAGCGGAGCACGGATTCTTCGCATGCACGATGTCGCCCAGGCGGTGGCTGCCGCGCACATGGTCGAGGCGATCCTCGGCTTTCGAAGCCCTGCCTTTCTCCGCCACAATGTCTGAGCTGATCACCGGCAAAAGAAACTGCTTGTCAGAGGCGCAAACTACGCTGTCGGCATGGCCGTCGGCAAGCATGCGGAGCCAGCCCCGCTGGCAGATCCTGCTGCCGCAGCCAAGAGAGCGACGGCCCGGGTCGAGCGGGTCAGTGCCGGTCTGGAGGAGCTTGATCGTTGGCTCAGCGACCAGGTCCGCGGCGGCCTGGCCGGTTTTGAGCGGGCTGGTTACTCCCATGTCGATCACATGGCAGCGCGCATGGTTGACGCGCAAGCTCCCGGCGTCGCAAGCATGCTGCGATCCATCCCAGCAGAACTGAGCGGCGTCGGATGGCCCGAGCGGGTGCTGAGCCAGTTGGCTTCGCTGCATCTGCTGATACAGGCTCATCGCGAGCTGGACTCGTTGCCGGCCGACCTGGCCGCCACCGTACGGTCCCGGGTCGGCTACCCCGTCAGCAAGAGCCAGGTTCTCGCCAGTCCCGGCGTTCACGACCGTTGGCTAGCGCTCGGCATGGTGGACACCGTCGAGTTCCGGCTCGAAACGCGGCGGGTCTGGCTCTACGGCAGTACGACGTCACGCTGGGCTCTGTGGCTCAATTTCGCGCCACCGGGCGGGTACCTCGACGCGACCGTCCTGCCCGGGCAGGCGCTTGGCTCGGTGATCCACTTCTATCCCGGCTCGGGGCAATATCGGGCGCTGATCGGCGAACGTGACGATGGAGACGATGAGCAGCTGAGCGCGAAGGACCACGCTGGAGCGTCGGAATCCTTTGCTGACGTACAGCATCGATTCGCCGAGCTGCTTGCGGCCGACCCATGGGCGACCCGGATGCCGGCGGTCGTCGAAGCGTCTCCCATTCCTGGCCGACAGCTGGCCGAGCCTTGGCACTTGCGCGACCGATTCGGATCGGCCTGCCGGCTGCTGGAGCCACACGGCGAGCCGTGGCCGCTGCTCGCCCGGTCAGGCGGCGAGCCGCTTCGCATCTTCGGTGAGTGGAACGGTCAGGAGTTGCGACCGCTCAGCGTGCTGGCTGACGAGCACGGTCTGCCTTTCACCACATCGGTGCTAGGCCGGGCTGCGTAATGCCCGGGTCGACGTGGAGCGACGTCGTAGCCACGGCGCTGCTCGGTACGGACCGCCGGCCGGTCCCCCGTACGTTGATCGCAGCTTGGGTCGTTGTTGACACCAGCGACGAACCAGCCACCCAAATCCTTGATCTTGCCGCCCAACACCGAGCGCGAATTCGCGCGGGCTCTCCGCTCGCCACCGCCGAGCAGCCGCCGACGGCGCCAGCGACGGACGGTGAATGGGCACCTCCTCCTGCGCAGGAGCTGCTCGGCCGCCTGCTGGACCATCCCGAACCGAGCCAGATCAATCACTGGCTTGCCGCCTGTGTTGACCGTGGCCACCGCATCTGGCCCGAACACTGGCAGCCGATTGCGGAGGTCGCGACGAGAACGGTCGCATACGACCGGCTCCTGCTCGGTCGAGCCATGAGTCCGCGAGGCATCTGGTTTCTCCATCAGAACGCTGCCTGGGCTCGGCTGGCTGCGCAGATCACCGCCGCACTGAGAGAAGGCGAGACCCCTCCCTACGAGGCGCCCACACCGACGTCGGAGCGCACCGCGGCGATGCTCCAAGAGATCGATGCGGTGTTCGCCACGCAAACCGACAACGATGGATTCGGCCCTTCCACCGGCTCGGGGCACAATTCGCGGTCACGTGGTCCCCTCCACCCGGCGAGCAGTGGGGGAAGGGAGGTATCCGGTGTCGCTTGACGCGGATCCGCGCCTGCAGCCGAGGGCGGCGAGCGAGCAGCTGCGTCCGCACGCGGAGCAGGAGTATGCCCACGAACTTGCTGATCTCCAACTGGTCGACGACCAACCGAGACCGCCTCACTGGCGACTCTCCCCTTGGGCGGTGGTCAGGTATCTGATGGGTGGTCCCTTGCCCGACGGGACCATGATCAGACCGAAGTACGTTGGCGCACGGCGGCTGATCGAGGTGGCGGTGGCCACCCTTGCCACCGATCGGGCGTTGTTGCTCCTTGGCGTTCCGGGTACGGCGAAGTCCTGGGTCTCCGAACATTTGGCCGCTGCCATTTCGGGCGACTCGACGCTGCTCGTGCAGGGCACGGCCGGCACTGCCGAAGAAGCCATGCGGTATGGATGGAACTACGCCCGTTTGCTGGCTGAAGGTCCAACTGAGAAGGCGATCGTCCCCTCACCGGTGATGACCGCCATGCAGCGCGGCTGCCTGGTGCGTATCGAGGAGCTCACCCGCATCCCCGCCGACGTCCAAGATGCCCTGATCATGATTTTGTCCGAGAAAATGCTGCCCATCCCCGAGCTGGGCACCGAGACCCAGGCGGTGAAGGGCTTCAATGTGATCGCCACAGCAAACGATCGCGACAAGGGGGTCAACGAGCTGTCGTCGGCGCTTCGGCGCCGCTTCAACACGGTGGTGCTCCCATTGCCCGCAAACGAGGAGGACGAGGTCACGATCGTCGCCACGCGCGTGGCTGATCTTTCGACGGCGTTGGAATTGCCGCCCGTGCCGGAGGCGTTGGACGAGATCCGGCGGGTGGTCTCCATCTTCCGGGAGTTGCGATCCGGCGTCACCGAGGACGGACGTACCAAGATCAAATCGCCGTCCGGCACCTTGTCGACCGCGGAGGCGATCTCCGTGATTACGAGCGGAATGGCGCTCTCGGCCCACTTCGGTAGCGGCCGCCTGACGCCGGACGACGTGGCGGGCGGCATCGTCGGCGCAGTGATCAATGACCCGGTTGCCGATCGGGTCGCCTGGAACGAGTACCTCGAGGTCGTCGTCCGGGAACGACCCGGCTGGTCTGAGTTCTACACGGCGTGCCGCGAGGTGTCGTGACGCCGGACTCCGGCCCTAGAGTCGAGGTGTACGGGATCCGCCACCATGGACCGGGATCCGCTCGGTCGATGCTGGGCGCCTTGTCGGAGTTCGAGCCGGATGCCGTTTTGATCGAGGGTCCCGCTGACGCTGACCGGCTCTTGGATTGGGTCCTCGAGGACGGGATGGCGCCGCCGCTGGCGCTCCTCGCCTATGCCCCCGAGAAGCCCAGCGTTGCGGCGTTCTGGCCCTTCGCCGCCTTCTCCCCAGAGTGGCAGGCGATGACCTGGGCCCGTCGCCACGGCGTCGAGACGCACTTCTGCGACCTGCCGGCTGCCATCTCATTGACGCCTCAGCCGGCAGCAGCGCAGCCTGCTCTCGATGACCACGATAACGATGCGGATGACCGCGGGGTCGTTGATCATCACAGGGCTGCGGACCCGGAGGAACCAGTCGTCGTTATCCGTCGCCGCAGACGAGTGGAAGCCGCCGATCCGCTCCGCGCACTCGCCCAGGCTGCGGGCTACGACGATCCCGAGCGGTGGTGGGACGACATGGTCGAGTCGCGGCGGGATGGCTCCTCACCTTTCCCTGCATTGGTCGAGGCGATGACCGAGTTGAGGGCTTACGTCGGCCCGAGCGGCGACTCCCTAGAAGAGCTCAGTGAAGCGCGCCGTGAGGCGCATATGCGCCAGATGATCCGCTCCGCGCTGAGGCGGGGTCGTCGCCGTGTTGCCGTTGTCTGCGGGGCATGGCACGCACCGGTACTGCAGCCGCCGTTGCCGCCGGCTAAGCACGACGCCGCCATCCTGCGCGGCAGTCGGCGGCGCAAGATCACGACCACCTGGGTGCCGTGGACTCACGAACGCCTTGCCGCCAGCACGGGTTACGGTGCCGGAGTTGCCTCGCCTGGCTGGTACTCCCACCTATGGAATGCGCCGGACCAGCCCATCACCCGGTGGCTCAGCAAGGTGGCGCGATCGCTGCGTACGCGAGATTTGGCCGCCTCCAGCGCTCAGGTGATCGAGGCAGTTCGACTCGCCGAGACCCTTGCGGCCCTGCGCGGCCGACCACTCGCCGGATTGACCGAAGTGACTGAGGCGACCCGGGCGGTGCTCTGTGATGGCGACGAGCTGGCGGTGCGCTTCATCACCCAGCACCTGGTCATCGGACAGGCCCTGGGCACCGTGAATGCCCAGGTACCCACGGTTCCTCTCGAAGCCGATCTGCTCGGCACGTGCCGGCGCCTGCGGGTGCGGCGGGAGGCGGCCGCCCGAATCTTCGATCTTGATCTGCGCAAGCCCTATGATCAAGATCGGTCGAGGCTGTTCCATCGGCTGCGGTTGCTCGAGATCGACTGGGTGCGCCCAGCTCGTAGCGACATCGAAGCCCAAGGCACCTTTCGCGAGACGTGGCGGGCCCAATGGCGGCCCGAGTTGTCAGTGGCGGTGGTCGAGGCTTCGGTGTGGGGAACGACGGTGGCTGAGGCTGCGGGCGGCCGGGTCCGGGCGCTGGTGGCCGATGGGGATCTCGTTGAGTTGACCCGCACCGTCGAACGTTGTCTGCTTGCCGACCTCCCGGATGCTCTCCAGGAGCTCCTGGCTGCCCTCGCCGCCAAGGCGGCTCTGGACGCGGACGTCGTGCACCTGATGGATGCCCTTCCGGCGCTGGCCCGGGCGCAGCGCTACGGCGACGTGCGTGAGACGGACACCACCGCGTTGAAGCAGGTCAGCGACGTGCTGCTGCGGCGCATCTGCGCTGGTCTGCCGCGAGCGGTGGCAGGGCTTGACGAGGACAGCGCGACACAGATGCGGCGGCGGATCGACGAGGTATCCACCGCTGTCGGACTCCTGCGCGACAGCACGGCGGACGGTTCGACCGTGCTCGCCTTATGGCACGACACGCTTGCCGCGACCATCGATCGGCGCGACGTCCACGGACAGCTGGTCGGGCGGATGGTGCGACTCTTGCACGACGCGGAGCGACTGGACGATGTGGCCGTGCGGCTGCACCGAGCCCTGTCGCATGGGGCGGACGCCAGAGCCAGGGCTGCCTGGGTAGACGGGTTCTTCGCCGACGGTGCCTTGCTCCTCATCCACGACCATGACCTGCGCGGGCTGCTGGAAGCCTGGGTTGAAGAGCTCACGGAACGCGAGTTCGTCGATCTGTTGCCGCTGGTGCGGCGCACCTTCGCGACATTCAGTTCCGCGGAGCGACGGGCCATCGGTGAGCGTGTGCAGTCGGCTGGCCGGGGAGACGAGGAGGAGGCCGTGGGCATCGACGATGAGCTGGCGGCGCCTGCGCTGGCGACCGTACAGATGATCCTCAGAGTCCGCCATGGCTGAGCGGCCGGAAACCGTGGGTAGCGAAGTTCGGCGACGGTGGCGGCTGCTGCTCGGGGAGCCGGCAGCCGAGTCGCTGAGCGTCGAGTTGGGCGGACTGGAGATCGGCATGGATCAAGCCCTGGCCGCCGTCTATGACGCAGAGCCGGAAACGAGCGATCCGTCCACAGCGAGGACTGGGGGCCTTGGCGGGTCTGCTCCACAGGTCGCCCGCTGGCTCGGCGACATTCGCCGCTACTTCCCGACCAGTGTGGTCCAGGTGCTTCAGCGTGACGCCATCGAGCGTCTCGGTCTGACGTCGCTGTTGCTCGAGCCAGAGCTGCTGTCCACGATCGAGCCCAATGTGGATCTGGTCGCGACGCTGCTCAGCTTGAATTCGGCTATGCCCGAGACGACCAAGGCCACGGCGCGCTTTGTTGTCGGACAGGTCCTCGAAGACATCGAGCGACGCCTGGCGCTTCGGACCCGAGCCGCGGTGACGGGTGCGCTGAACCGGGGGAGCCGGACACGCCGTCCGCGCCTTGCCGATGTCGATTGGCCGGCCACCATCGGTAAGAACCTCCAGCATTACGTGCCGGAATTCCGCACCGTGATTCCGGAGCGACTGGTGGGCTACGGCCGCGCCTCGCGATCATTCGGCAAAGACATCATCGTCGCGGTCGACCAATCGGGGTCGATGGCCGAGTCACTGGTGTACGCGGCGGTCTTCGGCGCGACATTGGCCTCGATTCGGACGGTAAGGACTTCCCTCATCGCTTTTGACACCGAGATCATCGACCTGACCGATAAGCTCTCCGATCCCGTCGGCGTGTTATTCGGCTGCCAGCTTGGTGGCGGAACCGACATCAACCGGGCCGTCGCCTATTGCCAGCAGCTGATCAGCCGGCCGAGCGAGACGATTCTGGTGCTGATCTCCGACCTCGTCGAGGGAGGCGCGCCGGGGGAGATGCTCCGCAGGATCGCCGAGCTGGTACGAGCTGGGGTTGGCGTGGTTGCGCTGCTCGCCCTGTCCGACTCGGGTGCACCCGCGTACGACCACGAGCATGCGGCCGCTTTGGCCGACCTCGGTGTGGCGGCCTTCGCCTGCACGCCCGATAACTTTCCGGAATTGCTGGCCGTCGCGCTCGCCGGTGGCGACGTCGCGGGCTGGGCGGCGCGGACCGCCGCTGCGGCCGCAGATATGCGCTGACCGCGGCTGCGCGAGGCGAGCCCTCAGCGATCAAGTAGAGGGCTCCGTGCGTGAGAGGATCACCGCGTGAGCGCCGTTCCTTCCGTCTTCGACGAGTGAGAACGATGCCTGCACACCGCCAGCCCGGCACCCGACTCGGCGAGCCAAGATGGCTGTTCTGGCTGATCGGCTCCATCGTGGCCACGGGTTTGCACTTGTGGGCGCTCTATCGACCGGTCGGGCCGTCTGCTCTGCCATGGCTGCCGGATGCCGACAAGCTGGGCCACGTCATAGTCTTCGGCCTGCCGCTGTTGTTGATCTTGCTCGCCGGCGCCAGCCGTCGTCGGGCTCTCGGCCGACGGCCGGCCACCCGATTCGTTGTGATCACGTCTGCCCTCTTCGCCGGACATGCCGTTCTCAGTGAGTGGATTCAGCACCGGTTCTACAGCGAGCGCGCTGGTGATCCGTACGACGTGCTGGCGGACTGGACGGGGTGCACGCTGGCTTTGCTCGGCTACGCGTTGGTCGATCGCCGCTGGACAGCCGACGTCGAAGCTGGGCAAGCATGACCGGACGAAGCCCGGTCGCTGGTGACCTGCTGGTGGCGAGCGTGCTGCTCGCAGACGGCGTTTTCAACCAGAGTGTCGTGCTGATCTTGGACTTCGACGCCGACGGTGCCCTTGGGGTGATCGTCAACGAGATCTCCCAACTGCCGCTGGACGCGGTATTGCCCGACTGGGTGGAGGCCGTCTCGGAGCCCAAGCTGTTGTTCCACGGCGGCCCCGTGTCGCCAAACGGGGCCATTTGCCTGGCCAGCGTGAAGTCATCGGAGGAGGAGCCACCGGGGTGGCGCCCGTTGTTCGACACCATCGGGCTCCTTCACCTGGATACGCCGATCGAGATCGTGACTGGTGCATACCGAGACTTGCGGATATTCGCCGGCTATTCAGGATGGGCCGCGGGACAGTTGCAGTCAGAGATTGCGGAGGGTATGTGGCACGTGGTGAAGGCCGACTACTCCGATGTCTTCAGCGCCAGCCCGCTGACTCTGTGGCGTACCGTGCTGCGTCGTCAGCGCGGTGAACTCGCGTTCTTCTCCACATGGGTCGAAGATCCACAGGGAAACTAACGGGTCCCACATAGGATGACGGCAGCAAACACTCAGCTTGGCGGTTGGGAAGGCACGGAGGCGTGAGCAGATGACCGAAGCGGTCAAGAGCGGCAGTCGGAGTCGGATTCTTGTGATCGACGACGACGCGGCTCTAGCCGAAATGCTGTCCATTGTCCTTCGCAACGAAGGGTTCGAGCCGATCTGGTGCGCTCACGGCGACAAGGCCTTCGGAGCGTATCGCGATTCAAAACCTGACCTGGTCCTGCTCGACTTGATGCTCCCGGGCCGCGACGGCGTCGACGTGTGCCGTGACATTCGAGCCGAATCAGGCGTTCCCATCGTCATGCTGACGGCCAAGAGCGACACCATCGATGTCGTCTCAGGGCTGGAGGCGGGCGCCGATGACTACGTCGCCAAGCCGTTCAAGGCGAAGGAATTGGTCGCGCGGATCCGCACCCGGTTGCGCCGATCACCGGGGTCGGAGGAGAGCGACGTCGAAACCCTGCGGATTGGCGATCTGTCGATCAGTGTGGACGGCCACTCGGTGAAACGTGACGGTGTCCCCATCCAGCTGACCCCGCTCGAGTTTGACCTGCTGCTTGCGCTGGCTCGAAGGCCCTGGCAGGTCTTCAGCCGTGAGGTGCTGCTCGAGCAGGTTTGGGGATACCGGCACGCAGCCGACACTCGACTGGTGAATGTCCACGTGCAGCGGCTTCGCTCGAAGATCGAACGCGATCCCGAGCATCCTGAGATCGTCGTGACGGTTCGCGGGATCGGCTACAAGGCCGGTGAAACCGACGCTTCGGCCTAGCGGAGATGTCCCGTCCCTACAGTGTCAATCACTTCTGATGCGTTGAAATCACCTTGATGTCCATTCCTGTCCCCGGACGCACGCCGTGGTGGAAATGGCCCGCCATCGTCTGGTGGCGGTCGCTCCCCCTGCGGGTGATCGCGTCGGTCTTCGTGGCGTCAGTGCTTGTGTTGGTGCTCGGAGGATTCCTGCTCATGCAGCGGGCAACCACCGGCGTGCTGGAGGGCAAGCGCGAGGCCGCGGAAAGTGACGCCCGGCAGGCCGTCAGCACGGCGCAGCAACAGCTGGATGCCGCGGATCTGACCGGGGGTGTGGACGTCGACAAGATCTTGGTGGATCTTGCCACCAGCTTCGCCAGCCGCTCGAGCGCCGGTGGGCAATTCGAGACGATCATCCTGGCGCGCGGGCAGACCGTCAGGTCGGGGCAGGCCGACGCATCCAGCATCCCGGCGAACCTTCGTCAGCAAGTCGATCAGCAAGGCAACGCCTTGCTGATCGCGCCCACGGAGGTCCACTATCGCGACGACCGACCGCCGGTTGCGGGGCTGGCTGCAGGCTCGACGCTGACCTTGCCGGGCACGGACCGCTATCAGATCTATCTGATCTTTCCGCTGACCCAAGAAGTCGACACGCTCAATGTCCTTCGGACCGCGGTGCTGACCACCGGCGCCATCCTGGTGCTCTTGCTGACCTTCATCGCCGCCCTGGTCAGTCGCCAG
>DATFOP010000259.1:0-2294 GCA_035265505.1 Propionibacteriaceae bacterium
CGAATGGCCCGCTGTGCCGATGCCGAAGGGCAGGAGGCGACCGCACCCTGAAGAAAACGCACCCGAACGCCGGAGTGCGCTCAGCGAGGAGGTCGTCATGGACGCACCATTCATCTTCATCGGGACCCACAAGGTCAAGCCGGGCAAGCTCGAGGAGTTCGAGGCTTGGTTCGCGCGGTACTGCGACACCACCGTCCAACCGCTAGAACCCCGCCTGCTGTTGTTCAATGCCTATGCAGACCCTGCCAGGAACGAAGTCACCGTTGTGCAGGTCCACCCAGACGCAGAGTCGATGGTTCATCACTTGTCTGTCATCACCGAGCACGTGGCCACCGCATACGTGGATTTCCTCGAGCGAGACAGCCGCTGGCAGATTTACGGGACTCCCCGCGCCGGAGTACTGGAGCTCATTCAGCAGATGGGCGGCACGGAAGGCCCCCTTACCAGCCAAGAACCATTCGCGGGCTTTACCCGACTTGGCGCGACTGTGGCGGCTGGCACCCGCTGAGCAAGGTTCGGCGTCAGGCTCCGTCCAGCCCAGGAGGAAAGGTCCCGGCGACCGGTGCCGGGACCTTTACCCCTGCGCGGATTGCGTCGATCGCCCAGCGCCACGTTCAGTTCGACATCGACCGGGCAGCTTCAACAACCAACGGTCGAAGGTTTGAGCCGTCACCCGTAGGGTAAGTAATCGCGTCCGCGGCACGGGCCGCGGCACCTTGTTTTGCATGATTCTGGAGGAAGTATGAGCGAGAGCTCGAACCCGAGTCCCACACCCGCCGCCCCATCAGCTGAGCCGGCTCCCGACGCCCCTCCTGCGAGCAGCCCTCCGAGCACGGACTGGCCTGTGCTTGAGGAAAGTGCGCCCTCAGCCACCGCCGGGGCAAGCACGCCTGCTTCCCCCGCCGCCCCCGCCGCCGGCGCTCAGTCGAGCTTGGCGGCGCCTCGAGGGCTGAGCTATGCGGTCGACATTGTCTTCTGCATCGACGTGACCGGCAGCATGACCCCGATCATCGACCAGGTGAAAGCCAACGCACTTCGTTTTTACGACGACGTGCAGTCGAATCTCACCGCCAAGGGCAAGAACGTCGATCAGCTTCGCGTACGGATCATCGCGTTCCGCGACTTCGCGGCCGACGGTGCGGCGGCCCTGGACGAGTCACCGTTCTTCACCCTTCCCGATGAGCGGGCTGACTTCTCAGAGTTCGTGAACGGTCTTGTCGCCGAAGGCGGTGGCGATGCCCCGGAGTCGGGCCTGGAGGCAGTAGCACTGGCCATCGACTCGCCGTGGACGACGACCGGCGATCGCAGGCGGCAAGTGATCGTGGTGTGGACCGACCAGCCTGCCCAATCGCTCAGCCCTACAGTGCTGCCACCCGACATCGCCTCGCGCGTGCCGGCGGACTTCAGCGCTCTGACCGACGCCTGGGAGGATGAGCAGGGCCGGATGGGATCCAGCTCCAAGCGGCTCATTCTGTTCGCTCCGGACGGGCCCGGATGGAGTGACATCTCAGGTGTCTGGGAGAACGTTGTGCATCATCCGTCCCAGGCCGGAGGTGGCCTGTCCGAGGTCGACTACGGAACGATCATCGACTCCATCGGCAACTCGGTGTGAACGAAAGACCGAGCGCCTGGCCGGCGCCGTCGCCTGCGGCAACGCCCGGACCCACCATCTCGTTCGCGTTCAACCTCGGCAAGATCCCGGATCAGGGTGAGGACTCTGACCCGATCTTGCGCGACGGTCCGGACCTCGGGCTGGTCGGAGTCTTCGACGGCATGGGCGGAGCCGGCGGCACCGTGTACGAGACACCGGACGGCCCGCGTACCGGGGCCTATCTGGCGTCTCGCATCGCCCGGGACGTCGTCGAACGCAGAATGCTGGACCTGCTCGAACCTGACTGGCACCTCAACGGCAAGAGCGCGGCCAGCGACCTACAGCGCTCGATTCAGCAGGCACTGAGGCAGCGGCTGGAGGAGCTCAACCCAGCCCGCAGCGGCTTGCGGTCGCGCCTCATCCGTGCCCTGCCCACCACGATGGCGCTTGTTGCCCTGCAGCGCATCCAGCCGGGTGGCCCCGTCTGGGCTGGTCACGTGTTCTGGGCGGGCGACTCCCGGGCATACGTCTTCGAGCCCACAGGGGCGCGCCAGCTCAGCACCGATGACCTGCGCGATCCCGGGGACGCCCTGGCCAACCTGCGCCGCGACTCTGTGGTCAGCAATGCGATGTCGGCCGATGTCGAATTCCACGTCAATTACCGCCGGGTGGAGTTGCGGGCTCCGTTTCTGGTGATCTGCGC
>DATFOP010000260.1:0-2282 GCA_035265505.1 Propionibacteriaceae bacterium
ACGCCGGCCGCGCAGGTCAGCCAGCACCGATCCGACCGAGTCATCGGCGACGGTGATATCGATGGTGTCGATCGGCTCGAGGATGGCGACGGTCGAGGTGTTCGCTGCCTCGCGCAGCGCCAGCCCGCCCGCGGTTTGGAACGCCATGTCGGATGAATCGACAGAGTGCGCCTTGCCGTCCACCAGCGTGACCCGTACGTCGACCACCGGGTAGCCGGCGAGCAGACCTTTCTCCAGCTGCGTACGGACACCCTTCTCCACCGAGGGGATGAACTGCCGCGGTACTGCCCCGCCGACCACCCGCACCGTGAATTCGATGCCGGCACCACGCTCCAGCGGCTCGATCTCCAGCTTGCAGACCGCGTACTGGCCGTGGCCGCCGGACTGCTTGACCAGGCGGCCCTGGGCCTCCGTCGAGCGGAGAAACGTCTCTCTCAGCGAGGTACGAACCGGCTCCACCTCGACCGAGATGCGCCAATTGTCGCGCAACGTACCGAGCAGCTTCTCGACGTGAGCCGGGCCCATCGCCCAGATCACGACCTGGCGGGTCTCGGGGTTGTGTTCCAACCTCATGGTCACGTCTTCAGCGACCAGCCGCTGCAGGGCCGAACCGAGCTTCTCCTCCTCGTTTCGTGAGGAGGCATGGACCGCGATCGGCAGCAGCGGCTCCGGCAGCAGCCACGGTTCCACGAGCGCCGGCCGGGCTTTGCTGGACAACGTGTCCGACGTCTCCGCAGCGGTCAGCTTGGAGACCAGGACCAGGTCGCCGGCGATGGCGAACGGCTTGGGCCGCATCTCGTCCGACAAGGGCGCCGACAGCGGACCCACACGCTCGTCGTCACTGTCGTGATCGGCGTGGCCGATGACGTGTGCGGCGAACCGTCCCAGGTGCCCGGAGACGTGCAGCGGCTCGTCGGAGCGCAAGGTGCCGGAAAACACCCGGACCAGGGAGAGCCGGCCGACGAACGGGTCACTCGTGGTGCGGACCACCTCAGCGACCATAGGGCCGCTCGGATCGCAGCTCAGGTCACCGAAGGGCTTGCCGCTGGCCGCGAACACCGCTGGCATCGGGGACGCCGCCGGAGGGGGGAAGCCCTGTTCGATCAGGTCGTACAGCGCGTCGATGCCCACGCCGATGGGTGCATGAGTGGCGATGATCGGGAAGAAACGTGCAGTCGCTATGGCGGCCCGAAGATCATCGGCCACCGCAGAAAGCTCGACCTCTTCGCCGCTCAGGTGCCGTTCGAGCAGATCCTCGTCCTCCGACTCCTCGATGATCGACTCCATCAACAGGTTCCGCCGCTCCTCGAGCAGGGCGGCCTCCTCCGGCGTCGCCTCTCGCGCGGTCGGCTCACCACTGCTGTAGTCGAGGACGGTCCGCCGCAGCAAGTTGATCTCGCCGGTGACGACGCCGTCGGAGACCACGGGAAGGGTTGCCGGCTGGGCGTCACCGAACGTCAAGCGGCACCGGTCGACGGTTTCGTCGAAGTCGGCTCGGGCATGCTCCAGTTTGGTGACGGCCACCGCTCGCGCCATACCGATTGCCTCGCACTCCCGCCACAGCAGGCGGGTCGCGTCGTCGATCAGATCGGTGGCCGGCACGACGAAGAGCACGGCGTCTGCGGCTCGCAGCCCAGCCCGTACCTCACCGACGAAGTCGGCATTGCCTGGTGTGTCCAGCAGATTGACGGCCAATCCGCCACTGGACACCGAGGCTGCGTTCAGCGACTGCGATGAGCGTGGATCGCCGCGCATCTGGCGACCCGGTACCCGGGCCGCAATCAACCGCTCGAAGAGGACCGTCTTGCCCGCCCCGGCGGGTCCGACCAATACGACATTGCGGATCCGCTCCGGCGACGAAACCTTCTCCGGACCCCCTGGCGCCACACCGCTGACCATGCCTCACCCTTTCGCCGATACACCCTCCGCACAAGAGGTAATCACCTCGCGGGCAGCAAATCGCAATAAGGTGGCGCCTAAGCCGGGTAGTCCCGGGCGGCACGGCTGCGTTCGTGCTCGGTCAGAGCGGCAAGGTGCCGCGAACCTGGCTCTTCAGCGAGTGGGCGGCGTTGCCGTCGTACGGCTCCAGGGAGACATCGACGATCGTGAAGCCGTCCAACGAGCTGCCGAGCATGGCCGGGACTGGGTAGGTCCCGCTGCCCGTCGGGGGCAGGACACCGAGGGAGTACATCCGCTTCCCGTCGTTGTTGATCAACCAGACCTCCCGATACTCCGATGACGGCGCTGATCCTTCGACGCTGATCCGCAGCGCTGTCGCCCCT
>DATFOP010000261.1:0-3292 GCA_035265505.1 Propionibacteriaceae bacterium
ATGGCCTTCCTTGATGCTCTCGAGGACCGTCCTGACATCGAAATGCACAGCGTGATGGTGGTCCGTCATGGACACGTGGTTGCGGAGGGGTGGTGGGCGCCGTACTCCGCGGAGCGGCCCCACCTGCTGTACTCGCTGAGCAAGATCTTCACCTCAACCGCCGCGGCGTTCGCTCAGGCCGAAGGCCT
Source organism: Propionibacteriaceae bacterium (assembly GCA_035265505.1). Classification (GTDB taxonomy): domain Bacteria; phylum Actinomycetota; class Actinomycetes; order Propionibacteriales; family Propionibacteriaceae; genus Microlunatus. The sequence continues at coordinate 189 of DATFOP010000261.1, forward strand.
GCTCGACCTGGAGGACACGGTGGTGTCGCACTTCGGTGAGTTCGAAGCTGACATCACCGATCGCCGTAGCAGAGCAATCACACTTCGGCACGTGGCCGCGATGGCCAGCGGCCATACCCGGGAAATGCTGAGTGAGGCGGCGATGCGCGACCCCGGGGAGCCGATCCGCGGGTTCCTCAGCATCCCACCCGATCGTGATCCGGGCACGGTGTTTGCCTACAGCCAGCCCTGCACGTTCGCGCTTGCCAGTGTCATCCAACGCGGCGCCGGCGTGCCCCTCACCGAATACCTGCGACCGCGACTGTTCGATCCACTTGGCATTGGGCACGTTGGCTGGCAGACGTGGTCCTCAGGACTCGAGCAAGGGTTCAGCGGTCTCCATGCCCGAACCGAAGACATCGCCAAGCTCGGGCAGCTCTACCTGCAGCGAGGGCGCTGGGGCGACACCCAGCTGATCGGGGAAGAATGGGTCGCTAACGCAACCTCCATCAAGATCGACACACCGGGCGAGGCGAACACCGATTGGCGACAGGGATATGGCTTCCAGTTCTGGATGGCGCGGCACGGTTACCGCGGCGACGGAGCCTTTGGACAGTTCTGCGTGATCCTGCCCGAACACGACACCGTCATCGCCACAACCGCCTGCACGATGGACATGCAGGCGGTGCTCGACGCGATGTGGACCTATCTTCTCCCGGGACTTGGCGTCAGCACGCCGGACGCGAACTCCGCGCAGGAGCGACTCGATGCCCGCCTTAGCGATCTTCGGCTACCCACCTGCTTCGCCGAACCAAGACCGAAGCACTGGCACGACTGGGTCGCGGAGCCATTCACCCTGGCCGCCGCCGCAGAGGGCATCCAGGTTCCGTCAATGCTCACCTCGATCGAGGTGCCACCGGCAGTTGACGGATTGAAGGTCACGCTCATCGAACCGAGCAACGCGCTGACCATTTCGGTGGGTACGGGCAACTGGACCGTATCCACGCCCACCGACAGCCGCGGTGACACCATCCCAGTGGCTGCGTCCGGCGGCTGGCTGGACGATCACACGCTCAGGGTCGAAGTGATCTTTCTAGAAACGCCGCATCGGATGGACATTGCCTGCTCCCTGACGGGCCGCACCGCCGAAGCCGTCTGGCGTCAGCCCCCGTTGTTTCACGCCAGGTTGGAGCGCCTGCACAGTCCCAGCTGAACGAGCCCGAATCTCCGCCGGTCACGTCTGCCGCTACTCCCCTCGTCCGTGTATGAATGTCTATGACGGCCTGCGCCGCATTCTTGCGGGATTGATCGGCGGAGGTTGGTCGACCGGCGGGGCGCCAGTCAACGACACTTCCCGAGTGCCAACGGTGGAGGCGTGATGTTCAGTCGCGAGGGCTTCCGGGAGTATGCGAGCGGCGCTCTGTGGGTGTGGCCGAGCATCGCCTCGTTGGCAGCCCTGATAGCTGGGTCGGTGATGGGCCAGATTGTCATCAGCCCGCAGTCGCCGCTGGCTCCGCTGGCGTTTCAGGGGACGGCGGACGACGCTCGGAGCTTGTTGACCTCGATCAGCAGCACGGTGGTGACGGTTATCGCCCTCGTCCTCGGGCTCACCGTTGTAGCGCTGCAGCTGGCGTCCACGCAGTTCTCTCCGCGGCTGCTTCGCAACTTCCTCCGTGACCGATCCACCCAAGTGGTGTTGAGCGTGTTCATGGCCACGTTCGTCTATAGCACCGCCGGCCTTTACACCGTCGGTGTCTCGGGAGGTGGCCGAACCGAGGAATATCCCAGGTTGGCGGTGAGCGGAGCGATGGTCTTGCTGTTCGCGAGCCTGGCGATGGTGGTGTATTTCGCGGATCACCTGGCGCACTCCATCCAGATCGACGCGGTGACGACCCGCGCCGAGCTCGGGGCTCTCAAAGTGGTTCAGCGGCTGCCGGGCACCGTTGAGGAGAGCCGGCCCGAGCCTCCACCCTGGGCGGTGTCGTTGCCCGCCTTGCGTTCCGGATACATCCAGACCGCGCATCCTGAGGCATTGTTGCCTCTGGCCAGCCAATACGGCGTGTCGGTGGTTCTGCGCAATCGGGTGGGTGAACACGTGATCACCGGCACCACGATGGCTTTTATGTGGCGGCCAGCCGAAACAGATCCCGTGCCGGATGCCGCCATGTTCGCTCGCGCCCTCGATGAAGCGCTCGACATCGGGTTCGAACGCACGCTGCAGCAAGACATCACCTTCGGGATGCGTCAGTTGGTCGACGTGGCTTGCAAAGCGCTGTCGCCGGCGATCAACGATCCCTATACCGCGGTCCAGGCCATCGACCATCTTTCCGTGATCTTCTGTGGCATGGCGATCCGCCCCCTCGGCGACCAAGTCGCACAAGACGCCAAGGGAGCCGGCATGGTCCTCGTGCCTGGTCGGCGGTTCGGTGAGCTCCTTGCCGTGATGTGCGGCACCATCCGCCGCTACGGCGCGGCCGAGCCGATCGTCTGCCAGGCGCTGCTTCGGTTGCTCAATAGCTGCTCGACCCTCGTCGGCGAGGATCCGGCCCGGCGTGCGGCGATTGACAAGCAAGTGGCCTTGATCATGCTGGACGCAGAACGCAGGATCGCCCAACCCGACGATCTGGTGGCCGTCCGAGCTGCGGCTGCAGCCATCGAGAAGGCCGCACCGACAGTGCTTGAAGAGGCGCCTAAACCGCCTGCCTAGCCGAAGTCAGCTGGTCGGCTAGGCCTCTCGCGCCTCCCCGCCAGCACCGCCCAGCTGTACATCGACGGTCCGCTCTTCGGCGCCGCGCAGAATCACCAGCTGAATGGCACCGTCGGCTGCCGCGTCGAGCCCCCGGAACAGATCATCGGTGTGACCCACCGGCCGGCCAGCCGCCTGCACAATCAAGTCGCCCGTTTCCAGCCCCGCGCGCGACGCTGGGCTGTCATCCTCCACCAGGCGAATCAGCAAGCCTTCAGCATCCGGGAGCCCCACGGCCCGCCGCATGCGTCGGGCGACATCGACCGGCGCTATGCCGATTCCGAGGCGAACCTGGCGTTGTGACTCCCCGCGCCCTAGTGCGTCAACCCGAGCTCGGAGCGCCTCGTCGGCCGGAATTGCCAGGTAGAAGCCCTCACCC
>DATFOP010000262.1:0-4597 GCA_035265505.1 Propionibacteriaceae bacterium
GTCGTGAACGTCGCGGGCGATTCCGCGCCGCTCGGCAAGCAGCGCCTGTTGCGCAAGCTCGCGCCGCGTAGCGTCGAGCTGCGCCAACAGCTGTCGTTGGCGGGCAACGGCGAGCCCCAGCAGCCACGGAAACACAATGCCGAAGATCCAGATGCCGAGGGCGATATCTGTAATGAGGCTCACTGCGATGGGTGCCGCCACCGCGAGGAGGCCCAGCATGACTGCTGTTGCAAGCGAAGGCGACTCGCTGGCGACGAGGAAAGCGAGCAGCGACACCTCAAACCCCAGCGGCTCCAGCTTTCCCGAGCGCTGCGCCGCAACAACCGGAACGATGACGGCGAAGGAGAGGGCCACGAGCGGGACGCTCGGCAGATATGCCCACAGGGTGAAGGCCGCGACCGGCACCACCGCCAGAAAGAACTCGGCCACAGACGGGGATGGGTTGAGCACCGCAGCAACTATGGCGACTATGAGCGCGAAAACTGGGATGATGCGGCGCAGGTCGTCGGCCTGGGGCGGCGCCTGCGATAAACCGCCGGCCACATCCTGACTCTACTGCGCTGGTCTTGGCACGACATCGTTCTGGGGACGGGGTCGGGCACTCCGACTACGGTTGGATGCGTGGACGGTCGCGGTTCGCCGATCCTCCGCCCACGGGGTGACTGGCGTCAGCCGCGGTTAGCTCGCTCGCAACCGTCTGCGCCCTAGGGTTAATAGCCAGGCGATAGCTATGGCGGCGATCATGGCTGTGAGGGCCATGAGTGTTGTTTGGGTTATCAGCCAGGTAACCCAGGTCGCGGTCACGATGAGGAGGATGAGGAGCGGGTACCAGAACCAGTTCTTCGGTGCGAGTGCGAAGACGGCCAGCAGTGACAGCAGAAAGATGAGCAGAGTCCCGACGATTCGAAGCGTCCAGGTCACTGTCTGGGCGAGGATGTTTGGTCCACTGTCGGGTAAGGCAAACGCGACCACTGAGTCGCCGATGTCGGTTCCCAAGCGGCCGTGCCCACCAGCCGCGATGATGACGAATTGTCGGCTGTTCTCGGTTGACCGGTAGGTCATGGGGGTGGCCTGGCCGCCGGCTGGGAGGCGTCCCTTCCACAGCTCCTCGCCGGTTTCGACGTCGAACGCGCGAAGGTAGTTGTCCATCGCGGCGGCGATGAAGACCAGATTGGCTTCGGTGATGATCGGGCCGCCGAGGCTGGGCGTGCCCCAGTTCATGGGCAGCGGAACGGGAGCAAGGTCCCGGACGGTGCCTAGGGTGACTTCCCATTTCACGTCACCAGTTGCGGTGTCCACCGCGACCATCGTTCCCCAGGGTGGTTTGGTGCAGGGCAGCCCGAGGGGGGAGAGGAGCGCGGGCACGCGGTATAGGCCGTACGGCGTGCCCTGCATCCGGCTTATCGCCGCGTCGTCGGGCACATCGAACTGACGCGATTCCAGCTGTTGTCTTGGAATGAGGCCGGTGACCGACGGCAGGTGGGTCATGTTGAGAATCACCCAGCCGCGGTCGGGCTTGAAGGCAGCGCTGCCCCAGTTCGTTCCGCCGCTTATGCCGGGATATTCGATCGTTCCTCGCAAGCTGGATGGGGTGAAGATGCCGTCGTTGCGGTAGCGCTCGATGAGGTTGCGGCATTGGCCCTGGTCCCACGGGGTCAGACCCCACGCGTCATCGGCACTCAGCGTCGTCGGCGCTAAGGGTGGGGGAATGGTGGGGAAAGGTTGGGTGGGCCAGCTCTTTTCCCCAGACACGTCGGATTGGGGTACCGGCCGTTCCTCCACGGGGAAAATCGGCTCGCCGGTTTCGCGGTGCAGCAAATAGAGAAAACCCATCTTGGTGGGCTGGACGACTGCAGGGATGTCGCGCCCGTCCTTGCGAACCGTGATCAGGCTCGGCTGGGCGGGCAGATCATAGTCGAAGATGTTGTGGTGCACGATTTGGAAATTCCACACCAGTTCGCCGGTGGATCCGCGTAACGCAACCACTGAGTCGGCGTACGAGTTGCTGCCTGGACGTTGGCCACCGTAGTAGTCCGGGCTGGGACTGCTGGTGGGTACGAAGACCAAGTCCCGATCCGCATCAACCGAAAGTTGTGCCCACACGTTGGCCGCGCCTGTGCGCCCGGCGCTGCCATCTGCCCACGTGTTCAGGGCGGGGTCGGCTGGGGCCCGAGGGATCGGATCCCACAGCCAGCGCATCTCGCCGGTTCGCGCGTCAAAGGCGCGCACGATGCCCCGCTCCAGGGTGACCGCCCGGTTGTCGCCGATCGCGGAGCCGACCACGACCAGATCGCCGATCACCACCGGTGGCGAGGTGACCCCGTACTCTCGGGTGTCCGCCTGATATTCGCCGAGATCAACTCCCCGGGACAGATCCACTTGCCCCGCCTGCCCGAAGTCGGGACACGGCGCTCCCCGTTCGGCATCCAGTGCAACCAGCCGAGCATCGACAGTGCCGACAAATATTCGACGGTCGCATGCACGCCCCTGGATCCCGTCGACCGCCTGCCAGTAGGTCACCCCACGGTTGGCGAATTCGCCGCGGTCGACTGTCGGGTCGACCTCCGGATCGTATGTCCAGATCTCGGCACCAGTCTCCGAGTTCAACGCGATCACGCGGCCGTAGACCGTGGCGAGGTACAGCACGCCGTCGACGAGTATCGGGGTGGCCTGAAATGTGGTCTTCGGCCGGCCATCGGAACCGTCAGAGAAATCACCAGTGTGGTACTCCCACGTCTTCTCCAGGTAGCCGACATTGCCCCGGTTGATCTGATCCAACGGTGCGTACCTGGTCCCTTCCTGATCACGCCCGTAATACGGCCAATCGGCCACGCCGCCGGTGGACAGATCGATCCTGCTGGTCCGAATGACATAACCACTGGCGATCAAGCCGAATATCACCAACACGCTCAACCCGATCAGCACACGCCCGTGGCGAGTCAGTCGCCTTCTCATGATTTCCCTCTTGGGCCGGGCTGCGCCATCGTCATGTTGGATTCAGGTGAGGTGGTAGGTCGACACGTGGTCACGCGGGCCGCGATTGCCTGAGCCAGCCGCGCTGTGGTTGGCGGGGAGTGGGCAAGAAAAAGCTGAGGTTCGGTAAGTTCGACCTCCATCAGCTGGACCGTTCCGTTCCTGGCGCCAACCAGGTCCACCCGCGCGTAGAGCAACTCGTTGGAGTCCGGGACCACCTCCAGGACGCGTTCGGCCAGCCGCACCCATGCGGCGTCCGGCCGTACCGGGTCAATGTGCTGGCCCGGTGCCGGAATGAACCGGTGGTCTGCGCCGTCGGCTGGACCGGTCAGGATCGATGAACGCCGGACAGCATGGCACAGCAGGCCCTCGACGAAGATCAGTGATATCTCACCGTCTCGTTCAATCTGCGCCTGGTACGGCTGCAACATCACCGTTTGTCCGGCAGCGAGGAGCCGATGAATATGAGCACACAAGGCTGTCAACTGCTCTGGCCGTTCGGCGTCGTATAGGCCGGTGTCCAGGCCGGCCAGGCTCACCGCGGGCTTGACCACCCAGCGGCCTCGGGTCGGTAGGTCGCCGTCCCGACCGGGTTCGAGCCAAGTGGTCGGCACGACCGGGATCCCGTGGCCGGCAAGCTCGGTGAGGTAGTGCTTGTCGGTGTTCCAGGCCCGCACGCCTGCCGGATTAGCGATGTGATCCACAGCTCTCGCCCAGACGAGGAATCGGTCGCGGTTTTCGTGATAGTCCCAGCAGCTGCGGACGACCGTCAGGTCGTACTGGCCCCAGTCGACGCGGCAGTCGCTCCATACTGCGGCGCGGACGTCGACTCCGATTCTCGCCAACGGAAATATCAGAGTCTTGGTGTCCCGATCCAGGTCGGGAACCTGGGCACAGGTGGCGAGTGCCACCCGAGCGGTGCTTTCGTCAGGCATAGTCGGCGCGCCGTTGTGACCGGCCATCCCACTGACTCAACACATGGTCGGTGCCGTGATTGTCCTCAAGCAGCGCCCGCCAACCGCGCTCGTGCGACTGCCACTGGCCCAACACCAGTCGTAGAGCCTGCTGCGGCGGTTTCGACACACTCGTGATCATCAATTCTTCCCTCGAAGAAACCCCAGGTCTTGGGCCGAACTGGGCCCAGTCGCGGCGGTTATGTCTCGGTGTCAATGGTGGGGACGCGACGATCAGCAGTCTTGAACAAATCGCCGGCCACCACCGCGAGTGCCGCTGGCGTTTGGTTCAAGACGCCTGCCGCTCGGCCCCTCACGATGAGGTCATGGAGCTCAGTCAGGACGTGAAATTGCGTACGCGCATCGCGGTTGTGACCGTGTATGTGACCGATCAGGACAAGGCCAAAGCGTTCTACAGCGAGGCCCTCGGGTTTAAGGTCAAGGACGACCAGCCGTACGGCCCCGCCTTCCGGTGGCTGACCGTGGTGTCGCCGATGGACCCGAGCACAGAGCTGTATCTGGCGCACCAAGATCGCTACCCGGGCGCGCGAACCTACCGCGAAGCTATGTACGAAGCCGGCACACCGACGCTAGGCCTGGCCGTCGGCGATATCCAGGTCCTTCAGCAACGGCTCACCGCTGCCAGGGTCAGGTTCACCCGGCCGATCACC
>DATFOP010000263.1:0-2571 GCA_035265505.1 Propionibacteriaceae bacterium
AATGCTCGCCTGTCCACGGCCCGCGTACGGCTCCGGAATCGCTTCGCTCTCGTCTGCTCCCTTCTGTTTGGCATTCTCCGCGACCGTCGCGGGAGCACGTCCGTTCGGGCCTTCCGTGGCAATCTGCTTCTTTCGCCGGTACCACTTCGTCGAACGATTCTTATCGTCGCTTACGGGGGACTCCCTCGTGTCCCCCATCACTGGAGTGAGCGAGGAAGCCGAGGGGCTGGTCGAGAGCCGACGGACCGGCAGCAACCGCTCCATCCGACCCCGCACGGATTCGAAGCTCGAGCGCACAAGGACTGCAGCTCCAGCGACAGTGACTGGGACGGGCCCCCGCCGGGCCGCCAGAGCCACTATGGCGATCCCGAGCGCGGCCGCGAGACCGTAGACGCTGTAAATGACGGGTGCCGGGCTATCGGCGGCCGCCCTCACCTCCAAAGCGGGCCAGGTCCACGGCATTGAGTTAGCGGGGCGTGGAGCGGCGGTGAAATCAAAGGCTGACGCCAGCCCCGCGGATTGCTTATCGCGGGTGCTCAGTGGGGCTAGCCTCCAGTTCGTCTCAATGAAGTGCAACATCGAGGTGTAGTCCAACACTGTGTGGTTGACTACACCCTTTTTGGCGTACGGGCTGACGAGCAGCGCAGGGACGCGAAAGCCGTAACCGCGGCTGTCCACCCTGGGTGGCGGCACGTGGTCGTACCAGCCACCCCATCCGTCATATGTCCACATAAGCGCCGATGTCGACCAAGCAGAGCTCTTCATCAGCTCAGTGGTGACCTTGCGCAACGTACGGGAGCCCGCACCGGGATCTGCCGGGGGATTCTCGCTCGAGCGGGTGGTCACGATATAGGAGACAGCGGGAAGAGTGCCATTGCGGAGGTCGAGATAGTACTGGTTCAGGTCCACAACCTGGCCAGCGAGATCGCCGCCATCACGGAATCGCTTCATAGTCAGCAGAGGAACCTTGATCAGCTGACTGCTGCGCTCTACGGATCCCCCACGGGTGGCGGCCGCGTCCAGGTTCTCTACGTAGAACCTCGCCGAGATGTTCCGCTCGGCTAGCCTGTCGAAGATAGTCGGCAAGTCGTCGTAGCCTGCGTTGCTCCGCAGTGGCGTCTGCCCAGCCGGAGCCTTGCCCGCCACCCAATAGAGGTAGGCCTCTCGGCTACCGACCTTTGTCGAGGAAAAGAACCGGTCGAACAGCACATACTGATCGGCAACATTCCAGTGGAACGGGATGTCACTGCCGTCGTAGTACCCCATGGCAGAGGTGCCGTCTAAGCCAAGCCTTCGGTAGGCGGCTACGAAGCCATCCATCCGCCCATCGTTGTACTGGCGCCGCTGGACACCTGGCCCTTGACTCAAGTCCTCGACGGGCGTCTCGCCGATGTGGAAAGGCTGCACGCATCCCCGGGTCGATTCCCGGTTCAGATTGAGACGCTGGCATACGCCGCTGGGAATGCCGTCAGCGCCCGGATACGTGCCGAAGTAGTTATCAAAGGAGTGGTTGTCCTGCATCATCCACACGACATGTTCGATCGGAGTCGTGGTGGGGGCATCGTCGACCGGCGCAGCCGCGGCTGGCATGCCGGGAAACGCAGCCATGATCAAGGCGGCTGCCAGCAGAAGGAACTTCCTCATGGGCGCAGCTCGTAAATGATGATCAGAGGCCGGACGGTTTTGGATCCGCCGGCGTCGTTGACTTGAACTGTCTCGGAATGAATAACGATGCCGTTGTATTTGGTGACATACGCCTGCAGCCGGTCAGAGAAGCTTCGAGAGCGAGCGGCCGAGAAGGAATCCCAGACGGCGTACTGGATGGCGCCGTCGCGCAACTGGAGGTCCGCGTTCTCGATCGCGGTGTAAGACGGGTTGCGGGTTAACGGGTTGGGGCTGACCGACAAACCGTACGCCTGGCGGTGACCATAAAAGGCTATGACGTTGGCCATCGATGGCCCGATGGTCAGCAGCGTCGAACCCCGCGGGATGTTGTTGTCGATCCAGGTGCCTGCCTCCCGACCTGCTGGCAGCCCACCGCTTCCAGCGAGGAACTTCCCATCACTCGGCGGCCGGATAGCAAGCCATGCGGGCACGATGAGCGTCAGCACGGTCAGGACCAACGCGCCGTTCTGGACGGCCACTCGCCACCGTGGGATCCGACGTGTGAGCTGTGACCAGATATCTGAGGACGTCAAGGTCCGGGACGCCAACACGGCGAGCGGGGGCGCCAGCGGAAGCAGATACTGGAAGCCCTTGATCGGCATCAGCGTGAAGAACGCGATGGGGACGACGCACCAACTCACGAGCAATCCCTCACGCCAATTCAGCTTCTTGCGGTCCAGCACCAGGCCGAGGACCGCTAGGGCCAACACCAAAGGGCCAATGACCATAGGCAGAGCCGTCAGGTAGAAGTCGATGGGATGGTTGGCGCGGCGAAACAACTGCCAGGCGAGGTAGTTGCCGCCGCTGCGCGTCGCGCCGGCGAGACGCAGGGTGAGGGGGAAAGCAATGGCGATCACAGCAGCCACCGCAAGCGCTTGCGCCGCGCGCTTGTAGCGGAGCTTGACG
>DATFOP010000264.1:0-9415 GCA_035265505.1 Propionibacteriaceae bacterium
AGGGCGGCCCGCTTCTTGCCGATCAAGAAGAAGAAGACGACGAACAGCCCGGGCGTGAGCTTGATCACGGTTGCCAGCCCCGTCAGCACTCCTTGCGGCAGACGTCGCCGCTCGCCTTCGGCATCCGGCAGGAGATCAGCAACCACAAAGGCCATCAGCAGCGTGTTCACCTGTCCATAGCCGAGCGTGGTGCGGATCGGCTCGACCGCCAGCACCACCGCGACGCCGACCAGGCCGAGCTTCCAGCCGCGCGGCACGCCGCAGCGCCGCAACACCGACTGCTGGGCCCAGATGAGGCCGGCCGTCCAGACCAGCTGCCACATCAGGTACGGACCGAACGCCAGCGGAGTCATCAGCACCGCTGCAATCGGCGGGTAAATGAAGTACAAGTTCCAGAACGGCGTGGTGGTGGCGAAGATATCCTTGCCGGCCAGCATGTCCTTGACCGCGTAGACGTAGACCTGAAGGTCGATCGTCGAGGGCTGCCAGGGCCACGGTTTCCCGTGGGCGATCACAAAGGGCAAGATCGCGCAGGCCACGGCGAAGGGTGGCAGCAGCTCGACCAGGAGCCGCCGTGCCTGCGCCTGCCACGACGGCGTCGAGGTCACCCTCGCCCCTGGATCTGCCGGTACACCGCATCGAGCTCCTCGGCGGAGACCGGTGCGCGAGTGATCATCTTGTCGAGACCGGGCTGGTCGGCGTAGCGCGGCACGAGGTGAACATGCAGATGGAACACCTCCTGGCCGGCGGCCGAGCCGGTCGAAGACAACAGATTGATGCCGTCGGCCGCCAGCTTGTCGATCAACAACCGGGCGACCGCGTCGATGGCCGGGCTGATGTCGGAGAGCGACGGCTCGCCGGTGATCAGGTCGGGAACGTGCTGACGCGGCACCACCAGAGAGTGCCCGCGATGCCAGGCGCCGATGTCGAGGAAGGCGACGGCATGATCGTCTTCGTAGATCCGGCGCGACGGTATCGCGCCGGCGACAATCTTGCAGAACAGGCAATCCGAATCCGGGTTCCCGACGTTGTGCGTCGGGGTCATCGGACCGGACCGCCATGGGTGAGGGGGATTCTGGCGCCGAGGGGAAGGCGAACCGGGTAACCGGCCGCTTCGATCGCGGTCTTCACGTCGGCGATCGTCACCCTGCCGAAGTGAAAGACGCTGGCCGCCAGCACGGCGTCGGCGCCAGCGGCCACGGCGGGCGGAAAGTCCGCCGCCTGTCCCGCTCCGCCCGAGGCGATCAGCGGAACAGAGACCGCTGCGCGTACGGCCGCGATCATCTCCAGATCGAAGCCGGCGGTGCTCCCGTCCGCGTCCATCGAGTTGAGCAGAATCTCCCCCACACCAAGATCCACTCCGCGTCGCGCCCACTCCACGGCGTCGATGCCGGCCGCCGTCCGGCCGCCATGGGTGGTCAGTTCGTAGCCCGACGGCATGCTCGCCGCCCGCCTCGCATCGACCGACAGGACCAAAACCTGGTTACCGAAGTGCCGGGTGATGTCGGCGATCACCTGCGGCCGGCGGATCGCTCCGGTATTGATGGCCACCTTGTCGGCTCCCGCCCGCAGCAACACGTCAACGTCGGCCACCGTAGTCACGCCGCCACCGACCGTGAGCGGAATGAAGACGGTCTCTGCCGTTCTCCGAACGACGTCGAGCGTCGTCTCGCGGCCCTCCGCCGAGGCGGAGATGTCGAGGAACGTCAGCTCGTCGGCGCTCTCGGCGTCGTATCGAGCTGCCAACTCGACAGGGTCGCCCGCGTCGCGCAGGCCGACGAAATTGACCCCCTTGACGACCCGCCCGTCATGGACATCCAGGCACGGGATGACCCGGACGGCAACTGGCATGAACAAAGCCTAGAGCGAAGCGGTCGAGGCTCCGCGGGATAGCTCATCGCTAGGCTGCTCCCGTGCCCGAGCTGGACCCTGCCTTCCTCACCCTGCCGCTGTCGGTTCTCACCGACGCGGCGCTGACCCGCGCGATGGAACTCGGCTGCGACCAAGCAGACGTCAGGGTCGAGCGGTTGCTCAACTCATACCGGACGTTCCATGACGTCAATCTCGAGTCCAGTACGGACAACGAAATTCTGGGGATCTGCGTGCGGGTCGTGCATTCCGGCGTCTGGGGGTTCGCGGCCGGCATCGAGCTGACGCCGAACGCTGCCGCGGACCTGGTTGACCGCGCCGTGGCCACCGCCAAGGTTTCGCGGCCATTGACGCCTGACACCGTTGTGCTCTCACCCGAGCCGACTTATCCGGATGCGACCTGGGTGTCGTCATACGAGGTCAATCCGTTCGATGTGGAGGAGTCCGAGAAACAGGGACGGATCCTCGATCTGTGCGACCGGCTGCTCTCGGCGCCGGGCGTGAACCACACGTCGGCGGTCCTGTGGAGCGTGCAGGAGAACAAATACTTCGCGAACCTGACTGGCACCCGCACCACGCAACAACGAGTTCGGCTGCAGCCGCAGATCACAGCGGTGAGCGTCGGTGACTTCGGCTTCGCGACGATGCGAACGCTCGCTCCTCCCGTCGGACGCGGCTGGGAATACCTCACCGGCACCGGCTACGACTTCGACGCCGAGATCGCCCGGCTCCCCGAGCATCTCGCCGAGCACGTCGCCGCGCCCTCAGTCGAGCCTGGCTGCTACGACCTCGTCATCGACCCGAGCAACCTTTTCCTCACCATCCATGAATCGATCGGTCACGCCACCGAGCTCGACCGCGCCCTTGGCTATGAGTCCGCCTACGCTGGAACCTCCTTCGCCACCTTCGACCAGCTCGGCACCCTGCACTACGGCAGCCCGGTGATGAACGTCACCGGCGACCGCGTGGTGGACCACGGCCTGTCGACCATCGGCTACGACGACGAGGGCGTGGCTGCGCAGCAATTTGACATCGTTCGGCGCGGCACGCTGGTCGGCTACCAGCTGAACCGGCAGATGGCTGCGGCTAACGGTCTAGGACGCTCGAACGGCTGCGCTTTCGCCGACTCGTCGGGCAGCATCCCCATGCAGCGGATGCCTAATGTGTCTTTGCAGCCAGACCCGGCCGGCCCCTCGACGGAGGAACTGATCTCCGCGGTCGATCGGGGCATCTACATCGTCGGCGACAAGTCGTGGTCGATCGACATGCAGCGTTACAACTTTCAATTCACCGGACAGCGGTTCTTCCGGATCGAGAACGGGAAGCTTGCCGGCCAGGTCAAGGACGTCGCCTACCAGGCGACCACCACCGACTTCTGGCGATCCCTGGAGGCCGTCGGCAATCCCTCGACTTACGTGCTCGGCGGAGCCTTCAACTGCGGGAAAGGCCAACCGGGCCAGGTCGCTCCTGTGTCTCACGGGTCCCCCGCCGCACTGTTCCGGGGCGTCAGTGTGTTGAACACCCAAGCCGAGGGGAGCCACTCATGACCGCCGCGGGTCTGGTGGAGCAGGCGCTATCGATCGCCACTCTGCCGTGCGTGGTCATCGTCAGGGAGCACACGGAGGCCAACCTGCGATGGGCGATCAACGCACTGACGACAAACGGCGAAGTGCGGAGCCGGACCATCACGGTGACCGCAACAGCACCGGTCGACGGTGGCACGTCGGCCGGAACCGTCACGCGTCAGGTGGCCGGTCCTGATGTTGTGCCGTCAGTCGTTAACGCCGCCGAGCAGATCGCCCGGTCGGGTCCGGCGGCCGAGGACGCCATGCCGCTGGTCAGCGGCGACCCGGCGGTCGGCTGGCAGGACGAACCGCAGACAACGTCCATCGACGTGCTCGCCGACCTTGCTGAGGAGCTAGGTGACGCATTCAGCCGGGCGCGCACACAGCAGGAGCTGCTTTTCGGGTACGCCGAGCACAGCGTGACGACGACCTATCTGGGAGTCTCCACCGGCCTGCGGCGACGAGGCGTCAAACCCAATGGACGTGTGGAGTTCAACGCCAAGACCACTGACCGAGCCTCTTCGGCGTGGGTCGGCGCCGCGACCCGAGACTTCTCCGACGTCGATATCACGGCGCTGCACGCCGAACTCAGCACCCGGTTGGGCTGGGCGAGAAACAAGATCAACTTGCCTCCGGGGCACTACGAGACGCTGCTGCCTCCGGAAGCCGTAGCGGACCTGATGATCTACCTCCATTGGACAGCCGGCGCGCGAGACGCCGAGGAAGGGCAGAACGCGTTCTCAGCCGGGGAGGGCAAGACCAAGATCGGCCAGCGGTTCAGCGAGCTGCCGATCACGTTGCGGTCCGACCCATACTTCCCGCGGGTGGAATGCCTGCCCTTCGTCGATTCGCTCTCGACCGGCCAGAGCGTCTCACTGGCCTTCGACGGAGGCCTGGACATCGTCGGCGTCAACTGGATCTCAGATGGGGTGCTGAGGGACCTGGTACGCAATCGCGGCCAGGCGGCCCGCACCGGCCTGGAGCCCACGCCGCCGGCGGACAACTTGATCATGGAGGGCGGCGGCACGGCATCCCTGGCCGATATGATCGCCCGCACTGAACGCGGGTTGCTGCTGACCTGCCTGTGGTACATCCGGGAAGTGGATCCGGAACGGCTGCTGCTCACCGGCCTCACCCGGGACGGCGTCTACCTGATCGAGCGCGGCGAGATCATCGGCGCGGTGAACAACTTCCGATTCAACGAGTCGCCGATCGAGCTGCTGGGTCGGCTCACCGAGGTGGGTGCAGCGGAGCAGACTCAGTGCCGGGAATGGAGCGACTTCATCAACCGGACCGTCATGCCGCCCGTCCGGGTACCGGACTTCAACATGTCGACAGTGAGCCAAGCAAGCTGATTGTGGTCGTCCAGCGGGACCCGCTGCTAGGCGTAATCGGAGCCATCGATGTCGTCACCCTCGTCAGAGTCGATCTCGGGAGCGTAGGTCACCACCCCGCGACGCATCGAGGTCACCACCGCGTGTGCGGTGTCGCGCAGCGGTCCCGGACCGGCCGCATCGGCGATCTGGCCCGCGAAGTCGGTGACCTGGCGTACCCAGCGAACGAAGTCGCCGGCCGTGAGATCGCTCCCCTGCAGCACAGCGGCCAGCGACCGTCCCGAGGCCCAGCCGTAGGCCACCTCACTGAAGCCGATGTCTGGCTCTGGCCCGCGGTTCAACCGGGCGTCGCGCTCCACCAGCGACACCTCACGCCAGATCCGCCGGACATCGCTCATGGCCTCATTCGTACGCGCATCCGGGAGCCGCGGCTTGCGCGGGCCCTCGTCGCCTCGCCGCGCCTCGAAAACCAGGGTGGCCAGTACGGCGGCCAGCTGCGGGGGGCTCAGATCGTTGAGCACGCCAGCGCGGATGCATTCGGCTGCCACGAGATCCAGCTCGGCGTAGATCCGCCCCAGCATGCGCCCGAAATCACTGACCTGACTGCCACCCTCGCCGGTCAGATAGCCCAGTGACTCCAACACCAGACAGATCTTGTCGAAGTGGTTGGCGATGGTGTTGGTACGAGTCGCCATTCTGGCCTGCAAGCGCTCGGTCTCCCGCTCCAGCCGAATCGCTCGTTCGGCCGCGCGGGCGTGGATCTCCCGATCCGGGCAGCGATGGCAGGGATGGTGACGCAGCTCGGTGCGGAGGGCATCGAGCTCTTCCGCGGTCGCCGAGTCGATACCGGGCGCACCGGCGCCACCGACCTCTTGATCGAGCTCGGCCAGTTTCGAGCGGAAGGCTGCACCGAGGTTGCGCCGTGACGCCGCTTCCTTCGGATTGAAGTGCTTGCCGATCTTCATCCGGCCGGCCACCGCCGGAGGTGTCGGGAAGTCCGTGATCGACAGCCGCCGCACATGGCGATCTTCGGTCATCACCAGCGGCCGCGGCGTCTCGGCGTCGCTCCGGGTGCCCGGATCGATGACCACCGCCCAGCCCGATCGTCGGCCGCTCGGGACACGCAGGATGTCGCCAGGTTTCAAATGCAGCAGTGTCTGCAGCGACTCGGCCCGTCGATCCGAGCGCCGGTCACGAGCCGCCGTTGCCTCCCGCTCGGCGATACGGGCCCGCAAGCGGGCATACGCCACGAAATCGCCACGGTCGCATGCCGCCTCGTGCCACGCGTCCTCGATCGCCTTGGCGTTTTTCGCCTCCGCGCGCGCAATGCCAACGATTGATCTGTCCGACTGGAACTGTGCAAATGACTGCTCCAGCAGCACGCGCGCGCGTTCCCGGCCCACGCTGGCGACGAGGTTGACCGCCATGTTGTAGGTCGGCGCGAACGACGACGTGAGCGGATAGGTACGGCGAGAGGCAAGGCCAGCCACCGCCCGCGGGTCGAGCCCAGGCTGCCACAGCACGACGGCGTGGCCTTCCACGTCGATGCCCCTACGCCCCGCCCGTCCCGTCAGCTGGGTGTACTCCCCCGGCGTAATGTCCGCGTGCGTCTCGCCGTTGTATTTGACCAGCTTCTCAAGCACCACACTGCGGGCGGGCATGTTGATCCCGAGCGCAAGCGTCTCAGTGGCGAAGACGACCTTGACCAGCCCCCGGACAAACGCCTCTTCCACGCACTCTTTGAAGGCCGGCAGCATGCCGGCATGGTGAGCCGAAATGCCACGGATCAGCGCCTCGCTGAACCGCTGGTAATCGAGCGCCCGCAAGTCCGCGTCGCCGAGCCCGCTGACATGCCGGGTCAGCAGCGAGGAGATTTCCCGTTGCTCGTCGGAATCGGTGAGCTCGATCCCGGAGGAGAGGAGCTGCCGTACGGCGGCATCGCAACCCAGCCGCGAGAAGATGAAGACGATGGCCGGCAACAGTGCTTCGGAGTCCAGGAGTTCGACGATCTCAGGCCGGCTTGGCGTGGACAGCGAGCTGGGTCTCCTCGAGGCTTCGTAGCGCGACCGATGCGCTGCTCCGCCGTAGGCGCCGCTGCCGTAGCTGACCGTCCGGCGCCCTCGCCCCCCTCGACCCCGTGGCCGGCGGGAGTCATCACGGACGAATCGGGACTCCTCCCGGGCGACCTTGATCAGGGCGGCGTTCACGTCGCTACGCCCGCCGGGGTCTTGTCGCGCCGTCGGTGCGACGTCGGCGAAGAGGTCGTACAACCTGTGGCCGACCAGCACGTGCTGGAACAGCGGCACCGGTCGGCGTTCAGACACGACCACGGCCATCTCGCCGCGCACGTGGGACAGCCAGTCCCCGAACTCCTCGGCGTTGCTTACCGTGGCCGACAGTGCGACAACTTGGATTGAGTCTGCCAGGCCGATGATCACTTCTTCCCAGACCGCGCCGCGGAACCGGTCCGCCAGGTAGTGCACCTCGTCCATCACCACGAACCCGAGGTTGGCGAGTGTGCGGGACCCCGCGTAGATCATGTTGCGCAGCACCTCGGTCGTCATGACCACGACCGGCGCGTCGGAGTTGATCGACGTATCGCCGGTCAGCAAACCGACCTGAGCCGCACCATGCCGGCGCACCAGATCGGCGTACTTCTGATTTGAGAGCGCCTTGATGGGCGTCGTATAGAAGCACTTGCGGCCCGAAGCCAGTGCCAGGAAGACGGCGAACTCCCCCACAATCGTCTTGCCCGCTCCGGTCGGCGCCGCCACCAACACGCCGGAGCCGGCTTCCACGTGGCGGCAGGCGTCGACTTGGTAATCGTCGAAGGCGAACCCATAGCCGTCCGCGAAGGCACGAAGGTGCGGGCTCGATTGGCCAGTCCGGAACCGTGCGTACGCCTCGGCCGGCGAGTCGGAGGCAGTCATAGCAGCCCCTAAGCTACTTCCCCCTGTCACGCCGACCCGACCGCTGTGCGCGCTCAGGGCACACAGAGCGGCACGGCGCGAACCACGGTGTTCACCCGAAGCGGCGCGGCGCTGATCAGCTCCCCATCGCCGTAGCCGACCAGCCCGGGGCCTTCGACAGTGATCTCTCGGGCCCTCAGCTGCTCGACACAACGATCCTTAGCGAACTTGCCCGAGTACATGAGCGGCATAAGGCGGAGCAGCTTGAGCCGGCTGACCGGATGAATGATGGTGATGTCCAGCAGCCCGTCGGTGGGATCGGCCCGGGGGCAGACCCGCATTCCTCCGCCGTAGGAGCACGTATTGCCGACCGCGACGAACATCGCTTCCAGCTCCCTGCTCTGACCGTCAATGGTCAGCCGGTAGCTCAGCGGTGAGAACACGCGAAGCTCCGCCAAGGTAGCCAGTGGGTAGCGCATGGATCCCTTCGGCCAGGGCATCGCGTTGGCCCGACCGTTGACCAGAGCATCGAAGCCGGTCGCCAAGACGGCGCCGACGAAGTGCGCATTGACCCGCATCACGTCGATGGGTTCGGTCCGGCCGGCGGCTATCACTCCGGCAGCGGCCACTGGATCCGTCGGATCCAGGCCAACCCCCCGGCACAGGTCGTTGCCCGTACCGGCCGGGATGAGACCGAGCGCGGTGGAATGGCCACCGAGCAGGTGCTCGGGCGCGCAGGTGTTGACCCCGAGGTGCATCATGCCGTCGCCGCCCATCACGGCGAGCACGTCGACACCGTCCGCGACCGCGTCACGAGTCATCTGCCGCGCTTCGGCGAAGTCCCGGCTGAGCAGGATCTGCACCTCCAGTCCCGCGTCGCGGAAGCGGCCGGCGACGTGTGGCAGCATCTCTTGCGCCCGGCCCTTGCCCGACGCCGGATTCACGACCAGGGTGACACTGCGGCTCACGTACGAGCGTCCGGCTCGTCGGACTCGGACAGCTCGCGCAGGGCTTGATCGCCTTCGATGCTGTGCGGAACCGATCCCGGACCGGCCAAAGCCAGCCGCCGAGCCGCGCGCCGGTCGTGGATATGAGTGACCACCTCAGCGGCCAAGAACAGCAGGGTCATCGGTACGGCCAGCGCCAGCATCGAGAACGGGTCGGTCGACGGCGTGGCCACCGCCCCGAAGACGAAGGTGCCAAAGATCACGTAGGTGCGGTACTTACGAAGCTGGGCCGCCTTGACCACGCCGAGGAAGTTCAACATCACCACCAGCAGGGGAATCAGGAAGGCAATGCCGAAGACCACCATCAAACGGAGCAGAAACGAGAGATAGAGATTGATGTCCTGCAGGTTCGTCACGCCGCTCTGCGTGAAGTTCAACAGCACCGCAATGGCCTTGGGCAGCACGACATAGGCGACCAGCACTCCTCCGGCGAACAAGGGAGCGGCGAGAGCGATGAAGATCAGCGCCCACTTCTTCTCCTTGGCCAGCAATCCCGGCACCACGAACGCCCACAGCTGATACAGCCAGATCGGCGACGTCAGCACCATGCCGGCCACCATGCAGATCTTGAGAGCGACAGTGAACGGCGACGACAGACCGTTGCTGACCAGCGCGGTGATGGCCTCGGGCCTGTTTGCCTTCAGATCGGTGATGCCGGCGTAGTACGGCTTCGTGAGCAGCTCGAACAGCCAAGGATAGAAGAAACCGCACACGATCATGCCGAGGATGAT
>DATFOP010000265.1:0-3071 GCA_035265505.1 Propionibacteriaceae bacterium
CGGGGCAGGTGCGGAAACCGGTGGTCCAGGAGCGGTACGAGCGGCTGGTCGACTTGGTGAACGAGACCGCCTGGCAGGAGAACCTCACCCAGGTCGGGCGGCGGGTGGAAGTGATGTTCGCCGACGGTGAGGGTCGAAAGGACAATGCGACATCGCGGATGTCGGGGCGCGCGCGGGACAACCGGCTCGTGCACGTGACTGTGCCCGAGGAGCACAGCGCGCGACCACGTCCAGGGGACATCGCCGAGGTCGTCATTACCTATGCGGCGCCCCATCACCTCACCGCAGATGCCGGATTGGACAGCCTCCGGCGGACGCCTGGCGGTGACGCTTGGCAGGAGCGCCTCGAACAGGTCGGTGCATCTCGACGCCCCGTCTCCCTCGGTCTGCCCACTGTCGGAGTGCCGACGTCACGTCCCTCGGCCCACACCTGCGGCTAGGCGCGGGTTGAGGTCGCCCTAAGAGCTTCCAGCACCTCGGCCGAAGCCGAAGCTCACCTCTGAGCAGCTCAATCAGGCGGTTCGGGTGAGCCGACTGGCGGCGCGTTGGCTTGGGTGGGATCCGGGATCGATTCCGCCTCGCTGCGGGAGCCGAGGTAGTCGTCCGCCTTCGCTGTATCAGCGCTCGAGTCCATCCGGCTGGGGTTGGGCCCCGGATCTTCGGCGTAGTCAGCGGCCTTGTCCAGGCCGCCATCGACCTGGTCCGGGTTGTCGTCGAGGGCGTCTTTGGCCTTGTCGAAGATTCCCATCTGCGCACTCTCCATCCTCGGTCGAGGCCACTCTCCTCGCCCATGTTCACGCGATCTTTCTGGCCAACTCGGCACACTACTCCGGCTGATCGAACGGAGCGCTGGTGGGCTTGGCCGCACAACGATTCCTTGTCAGCTGCGGGAGACTCACTGCTGTGACGGTGGTGTTGGTGGGGGCGACGGCGACGGGTAAATCGTCGCTGGCGGTCGCACTGGCGCTGCGATACGCGGCAGCCGGTCGGCGGTCAGAAGTGATCAACGCCGACTCGATGTTGCTCTATCGCGGCATGGATATCGGTACGGCCAAGCCGTCCCCAGCCGAGCGTCGGGGAGTGCCCCACCACTTGATCGACGTTCTGGATGTGACCCAGACCTCCACGGTCGCCGACTTTCAGCGGCTCGCTCGCGACGCCATCAGCGACTGCCTCATGCGGAAGGTAGTGCCCATCGTCGTCGGTGGCTCGGCGCTCTATGTCCGAGCCATCGTTGACGACTTCGAGTTCCCGGGTACTGACCCCGCTGTTCGGGCGGAGCTCGAAGCGGAGCTGGAGCGCGTCGGTTCCCAGTCCCTGCACCATCGGCTGGCGTCCGTCGACCCGGTCGCGGCCGCCACGATCGAGCCAGGAAATGGCCGTCGGATCGTTCGAGCTCTTGAGGTGGAGATGCTGACTGGACGCCCATATTCGGCGAACCTTCCGGCGCACTCGTACCTGCTGCCCGGGGTCGTTCAGATCGGCTTGGCCATCGATCGAGCCGAGTTGGATGGGCGCGTGGCGGCCCGGGTGCGGGCAATGTGGCAAGCAGGGTTGGTTGACGAGGTACGACGGCTGGATCGAGCCGGCCTACGCCGAGGGCGGACCGCTTCTCGGGCCCTCGGGTACCGGCAGGTACTCGATTTCCTGGCGGACTCCATCAGCGAGGCGGAGGCGGAGTACCAGACGATTCTTGCGACCCGGCGGTTTGCCCGCCGACAGGACGTCTGGTTCAGGAAAGATCCGCGAATTTGCTGGTTGCGCTGGGACGACCCGCAGCTTGTCGACTCGGCCTACACGCTCGCCGGACCTGACGGAAACGGGCCGCTGGAGCCGGCTGAGCCGAGCCAGCGGAGGGACGAGTACGCCGTGGAAGACTGAGCGGCATGCGGCACTGGTCGTTCGCCAAAGGGCACGGTACCGGCAACGACTTCGTCATACTGCTCGATCGCGAATCCATGATGGCTGTCGGCGAGGCCGAAGTGCGATTTCTGTGCGACCGACATCTCGGAATAGGCGGCGATGGTCTGCTGCGGGCGGTGTTAGCCCGGCACGTCCAAGACTGGGACGGCGACCCGCATTTGTGGTTCATGGACTACCGCAATGCGGACGGCTCAGTGGCGGAAATGTGCGGCAACGGGCTGCGGGTCTTCGTCCGATTCCTGCTTCGGCAGGATTTGGCTACCGGACCTGTCGTTCAAGTAGCCACCCGTGCCGGCCTGAAGGAGGCAACCGTGCTGCCGGACGGGCGAATCCGGGTGGCGATGGGCCTGGTTCGGGTGACGAATCGAGGGGTGCGAGTACGCACAGTGGACGGGAAGGAATTCGCCGCACTGACGGCCGACGTCGGCAATCCGCACGCAGTGAGCTTCGCTGACGATCTCGCCCGACTTCCGTTGCACACCGCACCTAGCTGGTCGCCGCCGGGGGAGTTTCCGGCCGGGGTCAACCTCGAGTTCGCGACCGTCCGCGGGGAGCGTCAGGTCGGCATGAGGGTCTTCGAGCGCGGCGTGGGGGAGACACAATCCTGTGGGACCGGCACTGTCGCCGTGGCCGCCGCCGCGCGACTCCATGCGGGTGATTCCGCACCTCTGCCGGTGACCTATCGGGTTGAGACGCCGGGCGGCAAGGTGGATGTCGAATTGACGCCGGACCAGGCGTTCCTCACTGGCCCTGCGGTGATCATTGCGCACGGCGATGTCGTACTGCCCGAGGAGGGGTGAATGTCTGTTCTCGATGCGTTCTCGTTGTCCGGCCGGGTGTCCGTGGTGACCGGCGCGGCTCGGGGGATCGGCCGCGCTCTGGCAAGGGCGCTGGCGGAGGCCGGCAGCGATGTCGTGCTCCTGGTGCGCGATCCGGCCGGAGCGGCACAAGTCGTAGACGATCTGCAGGCGCTCGGCGTCACCGCGACCGCGGTGGCGGCCGACGTGACCGACGCTGAACATGTCCGGCGGGCGGTCCAGGAGATCGTTGACCAGCTCGGCCGGGTCGACGTGTTGATCAACAATGCGGGCGCGTGCATCCACCGTGCGGCACTCGAGGTCACGCCGCAGGAGTGGCGCCATGTGATG
>DATFOP010000266.1:0-2233 GCA_035265505.1 Propionibacteriaceae bacterium
GGCTTGCGAGCGGGCCTTCTCGACCCGGGCCAGCGCCGCCGGGGTGGCCTCGTCCATGGTCCGCCACACCGTCGGCGCCGAGGCGACCGGGCCCCACAGATCGGGTTGATGGCGCAAAGTGTCGATGTCGGCGATGGCCTCACCACCGGCGGTCAGCATCACCGCCACATCCACCCAGACCTGGCCGCGAGCATGACCAGGACTGAACCCCCGCCGGGCCAACGCCGCGGACAAGCCATCGGTCAAGCCGACCCGATCGGCCAGCAGCCGCACCGCGACCGACCCAGCCAGCGGCACCACACCCGCATCATCGGCGGTGACGGACAACCCCTGCCACCACGAAGTACGCTTCACCTAGAAAGTGCTCCTCAGCTTGCCCAGACGAGACCTTAGACAAGCCTCATTCTCCCAAGCCAGGAGCACTTTTCAGTTGAACGATTCACGAGCCTCGTGGCTCGCCCTGGATGGGTGAAAAGTAGGCGGTGCGCCCGTTCGAGAGGACGTCGATGTTGATTGGTGCCTCGAGCCTGCAGTTGAACGGGAGCGCGGAGGCCACCCACAGGTGTCCCGGATTGTTGCTTCGAGCACGCGACTGATCGTCTTCGCAGCCGTGGCCTCCTCGGACGGGTGCGCCGTCACACAAGACGAGAGGAGGGACGGCGATGGATCTGTTTGCTGAGCGCTGCGCAGGAATCGACATCGGCAAGGCCGACTTGAAGGCATGCATTCGGACCCCTGGGCCCCGCGGTGGCCGGCGGAGCGAGACTCGCACATTCGCCACGACGACCGCAGGTGTTCTCGCGCTCCAAGGGTGGCTTACCGATCGGCAGGTGAGGTTGGTCGGGATGGAATCGACCGGCGTGTACTGGAAGCCGATCTTCTACCCACTTGAGGATCACTTCGAATGCTGGCTGATCAATCCGCAGCACATCAAGAAGGTCCCAGGCCGCAAGAGTGATGTCAGCGACGCCGAATGGATCGCCCGGCTCGTGGAGACGGGTCTGGTGCGGGCGAGCTTCGTCCCACCTCGCCAAATCCGCGCCCTCCGCGACTTGACGAGGTATCGCACCTCACTGCTCCGTGAACGCACGCGAGAGGTCCAGCGTTTGCACTCCACGCTCGAAGACGCAGGCATCAAGCTCGCTATCGTGGCCACCGACATCATGGGCAAGTCGGGTCGGGACATGATCACCTCACTGATCGCTGGGCAACGCGATCCGCACGTCCTGGCTGACCTGGCACGACGACAGATGCGGACCAAGATTCCAGCTCTCACCGAAGCACTCGATGGCAGATTCACCGACCACCACGCTCTGCTCTGCCGGATGATGCTAAATCGCATCGACGGCGTCGACGCCACCGTTGCCGCGCTGGACGAACAGATTGCGGCAGCAACGGAGTGCTTCGCCGAGACGATCAACAGACTCATCGCCATCCCCGGCGTTGCCCGACGCACCGCCGAGGTGATCGTCGCCGAGACCGGCGCCGACATGTCTCGATTCCCCACCGCCGCTGACCTCGCGTCCTGGGCCGGCATGTGTCCAGGCAACAACGAGTCCGCCGGCAAACACTTCACCGGCCGAACCCGACAAGGCAACCCCTGGCTTCGCGGCGTACTGGGTACCGCGGCAGCAGCAGCAAGCCACACCCAAGGGACCTACCTGAGAGAGCGCTACCACCGCATCGCCAAACGACGAGGCACCAAACGCGCCCTGGTGGCCGTCGGCCACTCGATTCTCCAAGCCAGCTGGCACATCATGCATGACCAGGTCGACTATGTCGACCTCGGCGCCGACCACTACATCCGCCTCGGAGACCCAGCCCGACGAGCGAGCCGACTCGTGCAACAGCTGCGCCAGCTGGGATACCCCGTCGTCCTTCCGGACCGAGCAGTAGCGTAACTGAACTTTTCGATTGATCAACACTGCCATCAAATACGCCGACCGTGAACGGTCGGGGTTAGCCATCGAGAGCTTGTCTTCGTCAAATTTGCTGGCATTCAGCAATGGATCGACACTGTGCATCCCGCTTCGCTGCAGGTGGATCGAACGACTCCGACGAGCCGACACCCGACCCAACCTTGTAGGAAGACCAAAGCAACAGCTGCTGTCTCTGCACTGTGCAAGAATCTATTTATGCATGCAGATTTGCAGCCTCGGAAGGTTGAGCGGGTCGATCATGTTGATGACCAGCTGGTGGAGCTGGCGGTGGAGATCTTCAAGATGCTTGCCGA
>DATFOP010000267.1:0-9565 GCA_035265505.1 Propionibacteriaceae bacterium
GACCAGACGCTGAACTGAGTGCCCAACAACCTCGAGCCTCGGCGTTGCCCCAGGGTGAAGGTCAAGCCGACCTAGACGTTTTGTGGGAAGCCGAGGTTCAGGCCGCCGTGGCTGGGGTCGAGCCAGCGGGAGGTGATCACCTTGCCGCGCGTAAAAAAGTGCACGCCTTCGACGCCGTGGGCGTGGGTGTCGCCGAACAATGAGTTCTTCCAGCCGCCGAACGAGTAGTAGGCCATCGGCACCGGCACCGGCACGTTGATGCCGATCATGCCGATGTTCACTTCGTTCTGGAACTGCCGCGCGGCGCCACCGTCGTTGGTGAAGATCGCCACGCCATTGCCGTACGGGTTGTCGTTGATCAGCTTCACGCCCTCGTCATAGCTGTCCACGCGAACCACGGACAGCACCGGGCCGAAGATCTCATCGGTGTAGATGCTCATATCCGGGGTGACGTGATCAAACAGCGTCGGCCCGACGAAGAAGCCGTCGCCGTCGGCATCCACGGTCGGCTCTCGGCCGTCCACCACGAGAGTGGCCCCCGCCGACTCTCCGGCGTCGATGTAACCCGACACCCGATCTTTGGCCTGCGACGTCACGAGCGGGCCCATGTCGCAGCCGCGGGTGCCGTCGCCGGTCCGGAGGCCCACCGCCCGCTCGGCGATCTTGTCCACCAGCTCGTCGCCGATGTCACCGACCGCCAGCACCGCGGAGACGGCCATGCAGCGTTCCCCCGCGGAGCCGAACCCGGCGTTGATCGCCTGATCCGCGGCCAGATCAAGATCGGCGTCCGGCAACACCAGCATGTGGTTCTTCGCTCCACCCAGCGCCTGCACCCGCTTGCCGTGCGTCGTCCCGGTCTCATAGACGTACCGTGCGATCGGCGTCGAGCCAACGAAGGAGATCGACTGCACGTCGGGGTGGGTCAGCAGCCCGTCGACCGCCACCTTGTCGCCGTTGAGCACGTTGAAGACTCCATCCGGCAGCCCAGCCTCCTTCCACAGCTCGGCTATCCACAGGGCCGCGGTCGGCACCTTCTCACTCGGCTTCAACACGACGGTGTTACCCGCCGCGATAGCGATCGGGAAGAACCACATCGGCACCATGGCCGGAAAATTGAACGGCGAGATGATGCCGGCCACGCCCAGCGGCTGCCGGGCCGAGTGCACATCGACCTTGGTCGAGGCGTTCTCGGTAAAGGCCCCCTTGATCAGATGCGCAATGCCACACGCAAACTCCACCACCTCCTGGCCGCGACTCACCTCACCCAGCGCGTCGGAGAGCACCTTGCCGTGCTCGGAGGTGATGATCGCGGCCAGCTCCTTCTTGCGCGCGTTCAACAGCTCCCGAAAAGCGAACAGGATTTGGGTTCGCTTCGCCAGCGAGGTGTCGCGCCAGTTCGGGAATGCCGCCAGGGCAGCCGCCACCACCTCCTTGACATCGGCCTCGCTGGCCAGCGCCAGCTGGGCGGTCACTTCACCGGTCGCCGGGTTGGTCACGTCGGAGAACCGACCACCCGTCCCCTCGAAAGTTTCGCCAGCTTTCCAGTGATGAAGCGTCGTTGCCATGGTCTTTCCTTACCTAGGGGTCTTGCTGCTGGACAGGGAGGCCGCCGTGTCATCACCGAAGTGCTTGCCGATCAGGGCGAGGGCTTTGTCGCGCTGCCGCTCGGAGATGCCGCGGGCGTCCTCCTCCCAACCGAAGACGCAGCTGCTGATCACTCCGTCGAACTCCACCGAGGCCAAGGCGGCGAAGACGGCGTCGTAATCGACCTCGCCGCGGCCCATCTCCATGTGCTGATGGACTCGGGTGTTGCCGGGCGGGTTGGAGATGTAACGCAGCCCGTTGGAGGTGAGATGGTTCCAGGCATCAGCCAGGTGGACGTACCGAACCTTGTCCCCGGCTGCCTCAATGATCGTTCCCGGGTCGTGGCCCTGGTGAAAGGCGTGCGGTGTGCAGTACAAAAAGCCGATCCAGTCCCGATTCAGCCCTCGTAGCATGTTCACCGCCTCCAGCCCGTCCTCGATGAAGTCGTCGGGATGCGGCTCGATCATCAACTGCAACCCTTCGCGTTCGAAGAGCGGCAACAGCTCATCCATCGACTTGAGGAACTGCGCTTCGGCCGTCTCGGGCGCTTCCGGCCGGCCGCTGAACTCGGAGTTGACCACCTCGACGCCGAGATCGACGGTGATCTGGATGACCCGCTTCCAGGCCCGTACGGCTGCCTGCCGTTGATCTTCGTCCGGACCGGACCAGCGCAGGACCGGCAGCACCGAGGCAATGCCCACGCCCGCGTCGGTGGCCATCTTCTTCAACTTCTTCACCCCGGCGTCGTCGACCCGCGGGTAGCGGAAGAACGGGATGAAGTCGGCTTTGGGCGACAATTCCATCCAGTCATAGCCCAAGCTGGCCGCAATGTCGGGCAACTCGAAGACCGGATGGCTCGAGTAGAACATCTGCGGATCAAGCGCCAGCTTCACGGGCGGTCGCCAATCAGATCCGGAGCGGTGATGCCAGGTTTCGGTTCGTCGGCGTCGAAGACGACCTGCCGGGCGCTCGGAGGCAGCCGGCTCGTCTCGCCGTCCAACCGTACCGGCACCTTCTCCCCGGTATGCAGCGCCTGCACGCCGGCCTCACAGACTGCCACGGCGGCGAAGCCATCCCACGCGCCCGGACCATCGATCGAACCGTCCTTGGCAGCGTCCACCCAGCACTGCAACTCGGTCTCGTACGCGGCGCCGAAGCGCTCGATGAACCCGTGGCTGAGCTGGCCGCCCCAGCGCCCGTCCGTCGACTTGACCTGCATGTGCTGGTCCTGACCGATGACAGCGCTGCCCTTCTCGCCGACCACTTCGGTGCGCACTTCGTAGGCAACCTGGGTCCGCACATAGATCTCATCGGTGACGATCCGTCCCGATTCGGTCTCGAAGACCACCAGCATCGGATCGTTGATGCCCTTCGGCGCGGCGCTGGTGGCCGCACCCTTGATCACCTGGACGCTGGTCAGGTCCTCGTCGAGCAGGAACCGCACGGCGTCCACCTCATGCACCACCGAGTCGCGGATCATGAACTCGCCAGTGAAGTGATCCCCGACCGCTGCATTGCGATGGATGCAGTGCACCATCAGCGGATTGCCCAGCCCGCCGGACGTAATCAAGTTCTTCAGAGCCACATATTCGGCGTCGAAACGGCGCATGAAACCGACCTGGATCAATTGCCTGCCCAGTGATTTCTCCTTCTGCACGAGCGCGTAGGCCGAGGGGACGTCGGTGGTCAGCGGCTTCTCGCAGAGCACCGGGATGCCCCGATCGAGGCAGGCGTTGACCTGCTCAGCGTGCGCCACACCAGGCGTGGCCAGAAGCACGGCGTCGATCTCCGGGTCTTGGATCGCTGCGATTGGATCGCCGACCACCCGCGCGCCGACCTGGCTGGCCACCTGCTCGGCTTTCTCGGCGAAGAAGTCGTTGATCACCGTCACCTCCGCGCCGCGGATGCGCTTGGTCAGCGCATCGACGTGGAAGGCGCCCATCAAACCGACGCCGAGGACGGCAACCTTCAGATCGGTCACTGCGGTCTGCCAAAATCGATGGTCGCCCCGCTACAGGAGGTCAGATAGGCCTTGGTGCGCTTCGCGATGGGCAGCGGCATATCGGGCGTGCACGGGTAAAGATCATGCTCGATGATTGCGTCCAGATCGCGGCCCAGCCCGGATACCTCGTCGAGCAGTGGACCCATCTCCGGCACCCCGAGCGGCGGCTCGATCATGGCGCCCATCCGCACCGCCTCAGCAAACGAGAGATCCTTGTCGAGCACGTGTTGCACCACCAGAGGGTTCACCTGCTTGAGGTGGAGGTAACCGATCCGATCCGGATAGTTCTTGATCAACTCCAGGCAGTCACCGCCGTAGTAGGCGATATGGCCGGTATCAAGGCAGAGATTGACCCACCGCGGATCGGTCGCGTCGAGGAACCGCTCGATCTCCGGCTGGTAACCGACGTGGCTGTCAGCGTGGGGATGAAACTGCACCGCCAGTCCGTACTCCTCGAGAATGCGGCGGCCGAGCTTGTTCATGCCGTCGGTCAGCTGCGTCCACTGCTCCGAGGTGAGTTCGCGATCCTCCAGGTCCTCACCGGTCTTGTGATGCCGCCATGTATCCGGGATGACCACCATGTGCTTGCCGCCCACCCGCTGCGTGAGCGTCGCCACGTCGGTTACCTGGCCCCACACGTCATCCCAGGAGTTGGGGCGATGCAGATCCTCGAATACCGTTCCGGCTAGCACTCTAAGGTGGTGTGCGTCGAGCTGGTCCTGCAACTTTGCGGGATCCGTCGGCAGATACCCGTACGGACCGAGTTCGATCCAGCCGTAGCCGGCCTCGACGACCTCTCGGAGAAACTGGTCGGCAGGCAGCTGCTGCGGGTCGCTCGGGAACCACACGCCCCAGGAGTCTGGAGCGGTGCCGATGGTGATCGTGGACACAGTCCTCCTTCACACGAAGAGTTTTTGGGTTGCTTTGTGCTGTTCGTAGACCTTCCGAGCGTCTCGGGTGGACTCGAGGGTAGAGGTGTCGCTGACCGGCACATCCCACCAGGACTCCGAGTCTGGAGCACCGATCAACGGATCGGTTTCTACGTAGATCACGACCGACTGGGGGGCCGCCTTGGCCGCCTTGATCGCGTCCGCGAACTCAGCCGCCGTCGAGGCTTTGATCACCTCGAGGCCGAAGCTGGCAGCGTTAGCCGCCAGGTCGACCGGCAGCGTCGCACCATCCAGCCGACCGGTCTCGGGGTTGCGATACCGGTACCGGGTGCCGAACCGCTGCGATCCCAGCGATTCCGACAGCGAGCCGATCGAGGCGAACCCATGGTTCTGCACCAGCACCGTGATGATCTTGATGCCCTCCTGGACCGCCGTGGCAAGCTCGGTCGCCATCATCAGGTACGAGCCGTCGCCCACCATCACGAACACGTCCCGGTCGGGGCAAGCCAGCCGCACACCGATGCCGCCGGCGACCTCGTAGCCCATGCACGAATAGCCGTACTCCACGTGGTAGCCCTTGGGGTCGCGGGTGCGCCACAGCTTGTGCAGATCACCCGGCATCGAGCCCGCCGCACACACCACCACATCCCGCGGATCGGAGAGCTCGTTGACCATCCCGATCACCTCGCTCTGAGCCAGCAAGCCACTACGTCCTCGGGTCTCGGGCAGGTAGGCGGCCCGTACGGTCTGGTCCCAGTCGGCGTTCAGCTCGCCGATCGACTTCGCGTAATCCTCGTCCACCGAGTAGCCCTCCAGCAGCGGTAGCAGGGCCTGCAGCGTCTCGCGGGCGTCAGCCTGTACACCGAGTCCGGCGTGTTTGATCACGTCCAGCCCGGCGACGTTGATGTTGACGAACCGTACGTTCGGATTCTGGAAGGCGGTCCGGCTAGCGGTGGTGAAATCTGAGTAGCGGGTGCCGATCCCGATCACGACATCCGCGTCCCGGGCGATCGCGTTGGCCGCGGTGGTGCCCGTTGAGCCGATCGCGCCGAGGCACTGCGGATGGTCGTAGACCAAAGTGCCCTTCCCGGCCTGGGTTTGGCCGACCGGAATGCCGGTCGCCTCACAGAACGCGGCCAGCGCGTCGGTAGCCCGCGAGTAGTGCACGCCCCCGCCGGCGACGATCAACGGCTTCTTGGCGGATCGAATGGTGGCTGCCACGGCCTCCAGCACCGACTTCTCCGGCAGCGGTCGAGCGACATGCCAGACCCGCTTCTCGAAGAGTCCTTCGGGCCAGTCGT
The DNA here is from genome assembly GCA_035265505.1 of Propionibacteriaceae bacterium. Lineage (GTDB taxonomy): Bacteria > Actinomycetota > Actinomycetes > Propionibacteriales > Propionibacteriaceae > Microlunatus. The sequence goes on from DATFOP010000267.1 coordinate 5,778, forward strand.
CGCCTTCGGCCTGCACATCCTGCGGGAAGCATAGGGTCACCGCGCCGGTCTCGGCGGGATCAGTCAGTACCCGCATGGCGGACATGAGCGCCGCAGGCAACTGTTCCGGGCGCCAGATCCGGTCGAAGTATCGCGACACCGGCCGGAACGCGTCGTTGACCGTGACGTCGCCTGAGTCGGGCAGCTCCAGTTCCTGCAGCAGCGGGGAGGCGCTGCGGTCGGCAAAGGTATCGGCCGGCAGCAGCAGCACCGGCAGCCGGTTGATCGTCGCCAACGCGGCGCCGGTGACCATATTGGTCGCACCTGGGCCGACGCTGCTGGAGACCGCATAGGTCTGGAGCCGATTCTTCATCCGGGCGTAGGCGGCTGCGGTATGCACCATGGCCTGCTCGTTGCGACCCAGGATGTACGGCAGCGTGTCCGGCTGCTCGAGCTCGGCCTGCAGCAGGGCCTGGCCGATGCCGGCCACGTTGCCGTGGCCGAAGATTCCGAAGCAGCCCGCGAAGAGCTTGCGCTCTTCACCGTCGGATTCGGAGTACTGAACGCCGAGGAACTTCACCAGTGCCTGAGCGACAGTCAGGTGAACAGCCTCCGCCACGATCACTCCCTTCCCACGAGTCGGGCGTCGACGGCCTGATCCGTCCAGGTGCTCCGCACCCAGGCCTGATCCGGGTGATCGGAGATCTTCCAGGCGCGTTCGGAGCTAGGACCGGCCATCACGTTCAGGTAGTACATGTCGAACCCAGGAGCCGCCACGCAGGGTCCGTGCCACCCGTACGGGACGAGCACCGTATCTCCATCGTGCACCTCCTCCAACAGCTCGATGTCCTTGCCCGGCGAAGACGAAGTCCGCATGAACCCAAAGCCCTGTTCACCCTCGGGTCCGGCAGCAATCTCGAAGTAGTAGATCTCCTCCAGCTCGGACTCGGTTTCGGTGGCCTCATCGTGCTTGTGCGCGGGATAGGACGACCAGTTCCCGGCCGGAGTGATCACCTCGCAGGCGATGATCTTGGACGCCGCCAGCGCGCCGGGGGTGCCGAAGTTGCGGACCTGACGGCTGGCCGGCCCGGCACCGCGGAGCTCGACGGGAACCTCCTCAACGGACCCATAGTGAAGGGGCAGCGATTGCTCGGTACGGGCACCGCAGAGAGCGAATCGACCTCCCGCCTCGGAGCGCAGCGTGACGACTTGGCCGATCCCCACGTAGGCCAGATCCGTCGGTCCCGCGAAGACGCTCTTCCGGCCGTCGAGCTCGAAGCGCGAGCTGTCGGCCTCGATCGCCACAGATCCGCTGAGCGGCAGCACGATCACCTCGTCACCGCCGGTCACCAGTTGATGGCTGCCGGATGGAGCCAGCGAGACGACCCGCAACGAGGAGTAAGCCCACCCGGCCGATTCCGGCACCACGTGCACCTGATAGCTCGGCGACATCGCCGCTCCGGCGGGAAGGTAGTACTTAGACGTCATCTCGATCACCGCACGAGTGACACTGCCGTGTCGACCGCCTTGGCAACATCGTCGTCGGCCGGATAAAGCATGGTACGGCCAGCCACCAGACCGCGCACCGACGGCAGTTTCAAGGCCGCTTCCCAGGAGGCATAGGTTTCGTCGGGAACGTCCTCTGGGTCACCTCCGAGCAGCAGCGTGGGCAGCGTGGTGGCGTCCATCACCCGCTCCATCTCAGGCACGACCGGAAGCTTCAACCACGTGTACGCGCTGGAGGCGCCCAGTCCTTGGGCGATGTGCACCGACTTGATCACCGCCTCCGGTGATAGATCGTTGACGAGCTTGCTGCCACGGCGGCCAGCCATGAACGGCTCGACCATCGCGATCAGCCTGGCACGGTTCAGCTCCGTGATCGCCCGACCACACTGCTCCAGGGTGGCCACCGTAGCGGGATCACTCAAGTCAACCCGGAGCAGCATCTTCGCTCCTTCGAAGCCCGACTCGATCGTCCCCTGCACGTCATAACCAGTGTTGCGATCATCGATCTCGAACGATGCGCCCTGAAGTCCGCCGCGGTTCATCGAGGTGAAGACGAGCTTGTCCTCCAGCGCCCCGAGCAAGAGGAGGTCTTCGGCGATGTCGGCGGTCCCAAGCAGTCCATGGACGCCCGGCCGGGACAACGCAGTCAGAAGGCGTTCGAGCAGCTCAGTCCGGCTGGCCATGGCCGTGGGGTTCCCACCCGCGCCAAGCGCACCTCGAGCGGGATGATCGCAGGCTACGATCATCAACTTGCCGTCGCCGCCGAACAGCGATCGCCTGCGGCGGGACGCCAACAGTCTCGAGATCCGCTGCGGATCGCGGCCGCGCACCTCGTTGATGCCTCCGATCGCGGTCACGAACTGCGGCGACGGCGGCGCGGCTGTCATGCCGCTCATCGAGCAGCCACCCTTTCCCACTGATCAGCCCGATCGGCGTTCGGATCGCCACCGGCCAGCAACGTCTCGATCTCGGCCTGAGTCGGCATGGCCGTGGAGCACTCCAGGCGGGAGGCGACGATCGCGCCGGCAGCGTTCGCGTGCTGAAGCACCATGGCGAGCGGCCAGCCGGCCAGCAGACCGTGGCACAGTGAGCCGCCGAACGAGTCTCCCGCCCCGAGGCCGTTGAGGGGCCGGATGGGAATGGGCGGTGATTCGACCCGTTCCGTACGGGATTTGCCGAGTACACCCTTGGGTCCCTGCTTCACGATTGCCAGCTCGACCCCGGCGTCGAGCAAGGCGTCCGCTGCTCTCTCGGGATCTGCTTCCCCGACCGCGACCTCGCATTCCTCGCGGTTGCCGACCGCGACCGTGACCTGCGGGAGGGCTTTGCGGATCTGCTCGGTAGCGGCGGCCGACTTCTCCCAGAACATCGGTCGGTAGTCGAGATCCAAGACAGTGAACGGTTTGCGGTTCCGCGCCTCCAACACGGCGAAATGCGACTCACGGCTGGGCTCCTCGCTGAGTCCGGTCACCGATATCCACATCAGGTCCGTGGCGCGCACAGCGTCGAAGTCAATGTCGGACGGCTTGATCTGGAGGTCGGGAGCGGTCGGCTTGCGGTAGAACCAGAGCGGGAACTCATCTGGCGGAAAGATCTCGCAGAAGGTGACCGGGGTTGGATAGTCCTGATTGGTCACCACGTAGCTGTCATCCACGGAAAGTTCGCCGAGCGCTCTGCGAACGTATCGCCCGAAGGGGTCGTCGCCCACGCCAGTGATGATCGCGGCCCTGCGGCCGAGGCGGGCAGCGGCAACGGCGACATTGGCAGTCGTACCGCCGAGATACTTGCCGAACGTCGCGACGTCCTCCAGACCGACGCCGATCTGCAGCGGATAGATGTCGACCCCGCTCCGCCCGAAGGTCAGCACTTCCAGCCGATCGCCCGACTTGCCCGAGGCACCGGCCGAAGCGCTGCTCATAGTTCTCCTTCGAGAAGGGAGTCATGGATGTCAGACATCCGGTTGGCCGGCAAGGTATCCGTCAAGAAGCGACTAGCATGGCATTTGTAAGGACATACTGTCAATTCTCCGTAGGCCGCTTCGGACCGCGCAACCCGACGAGAAATCCCATTCCCCAGGCCATGTGCGTGGCCACGAGTACGACGGGCAACCGCAGCCGTGCTGCCGCGGACATAGGGCCAGCAGCCGCCGAGCCGGCCAGGATAACGGCCAGATAGCCGGCCGGCGCCAGGAATCCCGCCCGCAGCACGCGAGACGACGTCACCAGGCCGAGTAGCCCTGTGCTGGTCCCGATCCCGACGCCGAGAACGGCTACTGGCGGCGCGAGATATCGGGCACTGACGGT
>DATFOP010000268.1:0-4630 GCA_035265505.1 Propionibacteriaceae bacterium
CAATCGCCGTTTACCGATTCGCCCCCCAGCTGACCAAGATCATCAACACGCGCGCTCCGGTGTTGCAGATTCCCATGGAGCAGAAGATTCTCGGCGTGCGGCTGAGAGTACTCACCCCTGCTCTGGTGCAAGCTGCACACAATTCCGGCAAACTCGTGCACATCTGGACGATCGACGATCCGACAACCATGACGGAGCTGATCGACGCCGGTGTTGATGGAATCTTCACCGATCGGATCGACATCCTCAAAGACCTGCTCGAGCATCGTGGATTGTGGTCGTCGATATCCCACAGCGCACCGAATGAGCAGTAGATGGACGCCGACAAATCTGCTGACGGCACTGACGTGAGCCTCGAGGCCACCGGGGCCGAGACAACGACTCCCCCGACTCGCCGACGAGTCGTCGCCGCCTGGGCGCTGTGGGATTGGGGCGCCTCGGGCTACAGCACCATCGTGACCTCGTTTGTCTTCGCCCCCTACCTCACCGGGGTCGTGGCAAAGAACCGGCCACCGGGCACGGTCAGCGGCGAGACCTGGCTTGCCATCTCCCTGTTCGCCGCCGGATTCTGCGTGGCCGCGTTCGCGCCGGTCACCGGTCAACGTTCGGACGCCGGCGGTCGGCGCAAGCGCAGCCTCGCCATTTGGTCGGCGCTGGTGATCGCTTCGACCGTGGGCCTGTTCTTCGTCCGGGACGACTATCGCTATCTGGCGCTCGGCTTGCTGCTGCTGGCAGCCGGTTCGGCGTTCCTGGAGTTCGCTCAAGTCTCGTACAACGCCATGCTGCAACAGATCTCCAACCGCAGAAACGTCGGCAGGATCTCCGGCATCGGCTGGGGCAGCGGCTATGTGGGCGGCATCGTGGTGATGCTGCTGGCGTACGCGTTGTTCATTGAGCCCGACGTCGGGCTCTTCGGAGTGACCACCGAAGGGGGGCTGAAATATCGGGCGCTGGCTCTCGTCGTCGCTGTCTGGTTCGCCGTCTGGGCGATCCCGATCTTCCTGGCCGTACCGGAGATTCCGCCGACTCCAGGAATTCCGCGAGTCAGTTTCTTTGCGTCCTATCGGGTACTCGTTCGCGACGTACGGGCCCTGTTCCGCTCCGATCGCCATGCGGTTTGGTTCCTGCTCGCCAGTGCCTTGTATCGCGACGGCCTGGTGGCGATCTTCAGCTTCGGAGCAGTGCTTGCGGTGTCGGTTTACGGGCTTGATGCCGCCGAAGTCGTGATCTTCGGCGTAGTGGCCAACGTCGTCGCGGCCATCGGGGCGCTGGGCGCTGGGATCGTCGAGGACCGGATCGGACCAAAACCGGTGATTCTCGCGTCGTTGACCGCACTGGTGATGACGGCGGTTGTGTTGCTCTTCGCGGCCGGGTCGACGATGTTCTGGATCTTCGGGTTACTGCTGTGCTTGTGGGTGGGGCCAGCTCAATCGAGCTCTCGCACCTACGTCGTGCGGCTGGCTCCGGTAGGTCGGGAAGGGCAGATGTTCGGCCTGTACGCCACCACGGGCCGCGCCGTGTCCTTCCTCGCGCCAGGATTGTTCGCGCTGTTCTCGGGCGTGTTCGACTCCCCGCGCATGGGCATCATCGGGATCGTGCTGGTCTTGCTGTCCGGTCTGTTGGCGCTCTCCAGGGTCGAACCGCCGCCGCCATCGCCGCCGATCCTCGAAGCGGCCCCGGCCGCTGAGGGTGGAACATTTCGCCCGCCCGAATCGTTGACCTGATCCGGGGTAATGGACGAGAGTCGGAAGAGACGGAGGATGCGCTGATGGCTGATCGTTCGCTGAAGGGCACCGGCCTGGGAGCCAAGAGTTTCGAGGACGAGGCGGGGGTTGAGTTCGCGCCACGTCAAGAGGTCGGCTACGACTGCCCGCGGCAGCACCAGTTCACACTCGTCTTCGCGGCCGAAGCCGAGATCCCCTCGCTATGGGAATGCCCACGCTGCGGTGCCGAGTCTCTGCGTTCTGACGGTGAGCGTCCGGCCCTGAAGGAAGAAAAGCCAGCACGTACCCACTGGGACATGCTGCGTGAGCGCCGCTCCATCGCCGAGCTTGAGGACCTGCTCGCCGAGCGGCTGGATCTTCTGCGTTCCGGCGCGTTGGGCCCTAACTACAACGCCGGCTCGAGCACCAAGAAGACTGCCTGAGCAACGGCCGACTGGGCTTCGATAGCTGATTGAGATAGTGCTGACCGCAGCAGGTCACGGTTGCGGCCGCCGAATGACATAACGATCGGCGCGCCCGATCTCCGGCCAGCTTTGGATGATTTGGAAAGTTTCCGGACTGAAGCCCCCTCCTCCCGCGGAGAAGCGCGCGATGACAACCGCGGTTCCGCTCTGTAGATACTCCATCGCGTAGTTCTGCCAGACCGGGTTTCGGCTGCGCGGGCGATCCTCGGCTGCACCAGCAGGCAGATGGTAGCTGGCGCCCCCGAGATCAACTTCGTAGCGGCAGCCCCGGTGGATATTGCGTCGGAGCACGTTCATCTGGATGAGGGTCATCGGCATATCCGTGACCACACAGCCGTCGACGTTAGCTACGACCGCTGCTGCCGAACGGCCTGGAAAGGAGCGGCCCTGGCGCCGCTCGGTCAATGGAACGGCGCTGAGGAGTACTAGCACTGCCGCCAACGCCGCCAGCGCGGCCGGCAACCATGGTCTCACCGTGGTGGCCCACTGCAACAGGGTCGCCAGGCCCGCGCCCAACACAAGCACTATCGGAGCAGCACTGAATCCGGAATAGTGCTGAAGCCAGCTCGGCGTGGCCATCAGCAGCACCCCGTAGGCAATCAGTAGCGCGGCCAGCAGGCGAAGTCGAGGGCGAGCGAGACAGACCAGGCCGGCCGCAAGCAGCAGCAGGAACGCTGCGGCGGTCCCTAGATGAAGGCGGGGGGGCTGTGTCCACAGCATCAACCCGAGCACATCGTCGACACGCCGGACACCGTCGTACGCGACGCGGCGTCGCGCAAGCTGATCGACCACCAGCATCTGCCACATCGCCGCCGGGGCGGAGAGGAAGAACGGCAGATAGATCACCGTACAGGTGGCGATGGCGCTGAGCAGGACGGTGAGACCCTGGCGAATACCCCGCCGATACGCCAGGCCGATCGCGATGACCAGGACCGTCACGACGCCCCAGATCTTCACGGCCGGAGCGACACCGAGTAGGAATCCGGCAAGCACATAGTGACGGCTGTCGATGCCGTCGCCGTCACTGAGTGCGCGGGTGATCACGAGCGCGGCCAGCATCAGCGCGGTGAGCGGCGGCTCGAGAAGGGCTGTGTGCTCGACATAGACCGCCGGGAAGAACACCGCGTACAGCAGCGCGGCGATGAAGGCCGCTGTCTCGCCGAGCGGTCGCAGAACGATGCCGCACAGAACGGCGTTCACACCTCCGAGGACCATCCACGAGACTCGAGCGATGGCCATCGCGTTCGGCTCACCGAGGGCGTCGGCGAGCGCGGCGAACGGGGCGAGCGCGAGGAGCACTCCGGGCGGGTGCAGGAACAGAAAGTCGCGGTATGGCAGAAGATCGTGGATCACGCCCATGGCGGCAGCGAAGTGGACGCCGTCGTCGTAGTTGCCCAAGGCGTACAGTCCACCACCGCGCAGCAGCGGCACCAGACGGGCGGCGAGTGCCACGCCGAAGGCCACGATCAGCCCTAGAACGAAGAGCATTCCTGTTCCACCAAGTGAGGCCGCATGAGCAGCGGGGTTTTGCCCTTACCCCGATTGTTCGGCCCTTGACCGGATTCCGGAGTATCTGGTCAATGGCCCCTTCCGTGACCTGTCAGGAACGCAGGAACTCCTGAACGCGCTGTCGGCCTCGGACTATTGACCTAAGCTGCTGGGCGCGGTGCCTGATTCCCCATGCCGTTGTCAGCAGCAAAGCCTCGACCACGATGGCGCGACTCATCTTCGAGTCGCCGTACTCACGCTCGATGAAGGTGATGGGCACCTCGACGACACGGTATCCCGCTTTGAGCGCCCGCCAGGCGAGGTCCACCTGAAAGCAGTAGCCGGCCGAGGCGACGTTGTCCAGGCCAATCCCGAGGAGTGTTTGGCGGCGGAAGGCGCGAAAGCCCCCCGTGGCGTCTTTCAGCGGTATGCCCAGCGCGATGCGGGTCCACAGATTGCCCCCCCGGGACAAGATTTCTCTGGACTTTGGCCAGTTGACGACCTTGCCGCCCTCAACCCAGCGCGAACCGAGGACGAGGTCGGCGTCAGTTGTCGCCTTGAGCAGAAGCGGCAGTTGCTCGGGCTGGTGCGAGCCGTCGGCATCCATCTCGACGAGGACGTCGTAGTCGCTGTTGATGCCCCACTCGAATCCGGCCAGGTACGCCGCGCCGAGACCCTCCTTGCCGAGACGGTGCATCACGTGAATGTGGTCGTCGGCTGCAGCCAGTGCGTCCGCCAGCTTGCCGGTTCCGTCCGGGGAGTTGTCGTCAGCGATCAAGATGTCGGCGTGCGGGACGGCCGCGCGAGTACGGGCGATGATCCGCTCGACGTTCTCCGACTCGTTGTAGGTCGGAATGATGATCAGAGTTCGCTCCCGTCCGGCGGGCGTGGGCTCGCTCACTTCAGCCTCTTCCTCTATCGGCTTGCCGTCACCGGGGCCTCGGCCGTTTCGCT
>DATFOP010000269.1:0-2923 GCA_035265505.1 Propionibacteriaceae bacterium
CGCCGCATGCGTCGGGCGACATCGACCGGCGCTATGCCGATTCCGAGGCGAACCTGGCGTTGTGACTCCCCGCGCCCTAGTGCGTCAACCCGAGCTCGGAGCGCCTCGTCGGCCGGAATTGCCAGGTAGAAGCCCTCACCCAGTCGGTTCGTGTTCAGGCCCAGCAGTTGCGCGTCGGCGGTGACGATCGGGCCTCCAGAGGAGCCGGGCAACAGCGGAGCGTCGTGCTCGATGCTTCCCGTGATGCGACGGCCACGGGGCCCGCGGAAACTCCGCTCAACACCCGTGACGAAGCCCAGCGTCACGCGCAGCCCGCGCCCGCCCGGATTTGCGAGCGCGAAGACCGGGCTACCGACTCCGGGCCGAGCATCGGTCGCCCACGTGAGGGCTGGCAGATCTCCGGTCTCGATGCCGATGACGGCGATGTCCCCGTCGATGTCGTGCCCCATCACCTGACCAGTCGCCGTGTGCCCGTCGGGGAACGTGACCTCGACCTCTTCGGCGCGCACGTTGTGCGCATTTGTCAGCACCTGACCGTTGCCGATCACTACGCCGGATCCGATGCCCCAGCGCTGCCCGATGCCGACCACCGAGTTGCCGGCGCGCTCGGCGACCTGCTGAATCTCTTGCTGAATGCCGTCGAGTGCTCCCATATCGCCCCTCCGTAGTTAGTAGTAACTTGCAAGTTACTACTCGTAGCGGCAATGTCAACCCTCAACAGATACGGTTTGTCCATGACCGAGCGACAAGGGGAACGGCCGTCTTCTCCACTCGCCGAGGCTCTCGCTCGCGTGGGTGACCGGTGGACTCTGCTCGTCGTTCAGGCCTTGCTCGCCGGACCTCGGCGTTTCAACGATCTCGTGGCGGAGATTCCGGGGATCGCGCCGAACATCCTGTCGGAGCGACTCAAGAGGCTCGAGCGCGACGCGCTGGTCATGTCCAGGTTGTACATCGAGCGCCCACCGCGCGCAGCCTACGACTTGACCGCGGAGGGCAAGGAGCTCGCAGGGGCACTTCGTCTGCTCGCACACTGGGGGGCGCGGCACGCGGTCCCCGGCGAAGCGCCTCGACACTCCGCATGCGGCACTCCTCTCGAGGTCAGGTGGTATTGCCCCACCTGTGATCACCTCGTTGAAGGTGAGCCCGAGGCGGAGATGCACCTCATGTGACCGCGGTCAGGCGGAGAGCACGACCTTGACACACTCGTCCTGTTTGTGCTTGAACGTCTCGTACCCCTCGGGAGCTTGATCAAGAGGAAGGCGGTGGGTGATCACGAAACCCGGGTCGATCTCACCGCGTTCTATGCGTTCGAGGAGGGGTCGGCTGTAGCGCTGGACGTGGGTTTGGCCGGTCCTGAGTGTGATGGAGCGGTTCATCCAGGATCCGACCGGGAACTTGTCCATCAGTCCGCCGTAGACGCCGATGACCGACACGGTGCCGCCGTTGCGGCACGCGATGATGGCCTGGCGCAGCGCCGCGCCGCGGTCCGTCTCGAGTCGGACGGCTTGCTTCACCCGGTCGTACAGCTGTATCGGGGCGAAGTCAGAATGTGCCTCCATGCCGACCGCGTCGATGCAGGCGTCCGGCCCACGTCCGGCGGTGATGTCCTTGAGCACCGCCATGACGTCGTCGTCTTCATAGTTGATCGTCACGGCGCCAGTCTTTTCCCGGGCCATCTCGAGCCGGTAGTCGACGCGGTCGATCGCAATGATCTTCTCGGCACCCAGTAAGTTGGCGCAGGCCATGGCGAGCAGCCCGACCGCTCCGGCGCCCCACACGGCGATCACGTCGCCTGGCTGGATGTCGCACATCTCCGCACCCATATAGGCGGTCGGGAAGATATCGGACAGGAAGAGCACCTTCTCGTCCGGCAGATCGCTTTCAATCTTGATCGGCCCTACGTCGGCGAACGGAACCCGCACAAACTCGGCCTGTCCGCCGGCGAAACCACCGGTGAGATGGGAGTAGCCGAACATCCCGGCGCTGGCGTGACCCCACAGTTTCTCCGCCATCCCGGCGTTGGGGTTGGAGTTCTCGCACAGGGAGTAGAGCCCGGCAGTGCAGGAGTTGCAGGCACCGCAGGCAATCGGGAACGGGACGACCACCCTGTCACCGACCGACAGATTGGTCACTGCGGGTCCGACCTCGACGACGTTGCCCATGAACTCGTGGCCGAGAATGTCGCCCTTTTCCATGGTGGGGATATAGCCGTCGTAGAGGTGCAGATCCGAGCCGCAGATCGCTGTCGACGTGATCTGAATGATGGCGTCGCGCTGATTGACGATCTTCGGATCCGGTACATCTCGCACTTGAACGGTGTTGCGTCCCATCCAACAGTTCGCTCGCATGGCTGTTCCTCTCTACTCCTCGGCCCCTACCGGCTCTGCTGGACTTTGACTGCGTTGCTGCTTCGCGTCCGTGCCGCCGGGGCTGCCCTCGGACCGAATGACATCGCCCGTCTCCACCAGCTGCTTGAAGCGCCGGAGCGCATCATCGAGCTGACGCTGCTGGTCGGTTCCGACGACCGCTGCCACCTTCTGGCCAAGCGCCCCGCCGGCGCCGCTCTTTTCCAGCACAACGCGGACTTCGGTCCCGCGATTACCCGGAGCCGGACCGTAGGAGATTCGTACGTTGTCATTCGCCAGCAGCGTGTCCGCCTGGCTGAGCTGGCTGGTGATCTCCTGCTCAGATCGGTTGATCGTGACTGCCGATGATGCAGCCATAGAAATCTCCCTTCGTATGACGTTCGCCTCGGCATTACCCAGTGAGCTCGACTACTCACGCCTGGCCTCCGCTGTCGCTCACGATCACCCATATCAGGGATAAGCACATCGCGAGGAGCGTCAGTGCTTGCGTCCGGCAGGCCGCCAGGAAGCGCTGCACGACTGGAAAGCCGGCCTAAGTAAGCACCCGGCATGACGAC
>DATFOP010000270.1:0-2886 GCA_035265505.1 Propionibacteriaceae bacterium
ACGGTGATGCCGCTCCGCTTCGGCAACGGCAGGTGCGCTCGGACGAAGGCGGTCAATTCGGCGTCCGGCTCGAGCACCAGCTGAGCCGAGTGTCGCCGGGTCGCCGTGATGTAGCGGGCCAGCGTCATCGCGGCGCCGCCCACGTGCACGACCGGGAGCGGCCGTCCAGGTGCGGCCGAGCAGTCGACGACGTCAGCCATCCGTTGCAGATAGTCGAACTCCAGCCGGAGCGGGTTGTCCAGGTCGACGTAGGACTGGTCGGTGCCCCCGACGCGCAAGGTGTAAGCCCGGAAGTAGGCCCGATCGCGCACCAGCCGCACTCCGTCCGCCCCGGGTCTCAGCACGATGTCACCGTCTCGCGGGCCGGCCGTCGATCTCATCTGTCCTCCGCGATTACCACGACTTCGAGCCCCGCCAGCACTCCTCGAGCCCGAAGCAACGGGCTCAAAGGATCCCGACGGGGCTCAAGGTGGTCAGGAGACAGCACCAACGGCGACCTCGGCCGGATGAACGATCCGCAGACCGTCACTCGACTCGTCGACGTCGAAGGTGACCGTATCGCCTTCCAGGACCCGCCCGGAGAGGACCTCCTGGGCCAGCCGGTCCTCGATGGTGGTCTGGATCAACCGGCGCAGCGGGCGGGCGCCGAACACCGGGTCGAAACCAGTGAGGGCGAGCCACTCCTTGGCCCCAGGAGTCGCCTCGACGGTGATCCGGCGGTCCGCCAGACGCTGGTTGAGGCGGTGCAGGTTGATCTCGACGATCTTGGCCAGCTCCTCGGTGCCGAGGGCTTCGAAGAGCACGACCTCGTCCAGCCGGTTCAAGAACTCCGGCTTGAACGCCTGCCGCACCACGCCCATCACCGCGTTGCGCTTGGTCTCCGCGTCGAGCGTCTGATCGGCCAGGAACTGCGAGCCCAGGTTGGAGGTCAAGATCAAGATGGCGTTGCGGAAGTCGACCGTCCGGCCCTGCCCGTCGGTCAGCCGGCCGTCGTCGAGGACCTGAAGCAAAATGTCGAAGACCTCGCTGTGGGCCTTTTCGACCTCGTCGAGCAGCACCACTGCGTACGGACGGCGTCGGACCGCCTCGGTGAGCTGACCGCCCTCCTCATAACCGATGTAGCCCGGGGGTGCACCGACCAGCCGGGCGACCGAGTGCTTCTCGGAATACTCACTCATGTCGATCCGAACCATGGCGTGATCGTCGTCGAACAAGAACTCGGCCAGCGACTTCGCCAGCTCCGTCTTGCCCACACCGGTGGGGCCGAGGAAGAGGAAGGAGCCGGTCGGGCGGTTGGGATCGGAGATGCCAGCCCGGGACCGCCGCACCGCATCCGACACCGCGCGTACGGCACGCTGCTGCCCGATCAGCCGCTCACCGATCCGATCCTCCATCGACAGCAACTTCTCGGTCTCGCCCTGCAGCAGCCGACCGACCGGAATGCCGGTCCAGTTGGAGACCACTTCGGCGACATCGTTCGGACCGACCTGTTCGGAAACCATGGACGGCAACTCGCTCTCGGCCTCATCTGCCTCCTGGAGTTCCTTTTCCAGCGCCGGGATCTCGCCGTAGGAGATCTCGCTGGCACGCACCAAGTCGCCCTCGCGCAGAGCCCGATCGGCGACAACCCGCAGTTCGTCGATCTGCTTCTTCAGCTCACCAACCCGGTTGAGCCCCTGCTTCTCAGCCTCCCAGCGGGCCTCGAGCGCCCGAAGCTCCTCTTCGGCGTTCGCCAGCTCCTCGTCCAGCCGATGCAGTCGGTCGACGCTGCCCGGGTCGGACTCCTTCTCCAACGCGAACCGCTGCATCTTCATGCGCTCGACCGTACGGCGCAGCGCGTCGATCTCTTCGGGCGAGGAGTCGATCTCCATGCGCAGCCGGGACGCCGCCTCGTCCACCAGGTCGATCGCCTTGTCGGGCAGCTGCCGGGAGGTGATGTAGCGGTGCGAGAGGGTCGCGGCGGCGACCAGAGCCGCATCGGTGATCACGACCTTGTGGTGAGCCTCATACCGCTCCCGCAACCCACGCAGGATGGCGATGGTGTCCTCCACGCTCGGCTCGCCGACGAAGACCTGTTGGAAGCGGCGCTCCAGCGCCGGGTCCTTTTCAATTCGTTCGCGGTACTCATCCAGTGTGGTGGCACCGATCATCCGCAGTTCCCCGCGAGCCAACATCGGCTTGAGCATGTTGCCGGCGTCCATGGCACCCTCGCCGGTGGCACCGGCGCCGACAACCGTGTGCAGCTCGTCGATGAAGGTGACGATCTGGCCCTCAGCGTCGCGGATCTCGTTCAGCACGGCCTTGAGCCGCTCCTCGAACTCGCCGCGGTACTTCGCCCCAGCCACCATCGAGGCCAGGTCCAACGCGACAAGTCGCCGGTTCTTCAGCGAGTCGGGCACGTCGCCGGCAACCAGCCGTTGAGCCAGGCCCTCCACCACGGCGGTCTTGCCGACTCCCGGTTCGCCGATCAACACGGGGTTGTTCTTGGTCCGCCGGGCGAGCACCTGCACGACGCGGCGGATCTCGGTGTCGCGGCCGATCACCGGGTCAAGCTTTCCCTCCCGGGCGGCAGCGGTGAGGTCGACGCCGTACTGGTCGAGCGCCGAGGACGTGCCCTCCGCTTCGGCGCTGGTGACCCGCTTGTTGCCGCGAGCGGCGTTGAAGGCATTGGTCAGCGTGTCAGGTGTGATCTTGAGGTCGCGCAGGATTCTCTTCGCGTCAGACTCGACCGCGGCCAGCGAGATTAGCAGGTGCTCGGTGGCCACGAACGAGTCACCGAGTTGCTGGGCGCGGTTCTCGGCATCGGCAAGGACGCGCGAGAACGAGCCGGACAGCGCCGGCTGGCTGACCGATGAGCCACTGGCGGTGGGCAACTTGGCGATCGCC
>DATFOP010000271.1:0-3165 GCA_035265505.1 Propionibacteriaceae bacterium
CGATGGCTGCGCCGGCCGAGCGGGCGGACAACACTGCGACGAGTCTGCGGCGACAGGCTCCTGTTAGGTCACGTTCGCTCGGCTGGTGCTCGCCTGAACAATGACCGCGGCCCGGGTCGACAGCTCACGGCAAAGGCACCAAGGCCAGTGAAAACTCGGGTCAGACCCCGACCGCGGCCACCGCACAGATCATCGCAGTGAAAGCGAATCAGCCGCCCTTCTGGCCTGGGTCGACTGCGTGAGGGCCTGGTCGACGCTCGCGACGGTAGACCGCCAGCGACCGCAATTGTCCGCGATTTCGCCGATGAGCTGTGGCCCCGATGTGGCCCAGCCATCTACTCCAGTGACCCCTGTTCAGCCCGCCCTGGCCCTTGATCGATGCCGGCGAGGCTGTAACTCGGCTACGCGGGAGGATCGGCGTGCCAGGCCAGCGAAGTCGCTGGTGGGTTACAGGCTCGGTCAGGCACAGTGGGACGCATGGATGCGGACGAAGCGGTAGCGCCGAGCGGTGAGGACGAGGACGCTGTCCCTGCGTGTGGTTCTTCCTTCCTTTGCCGCAACCTCTAGGATTGCCTCATGGGTGGCAGTACGGCGAGCTATTGCCGCGAAGGGAACTTCTCGCTTCAGCCATGGCGAGCCCTTTAAGGTCCTCCTTGATGGTTCACCAGGTTCCGAGAACGGCAGATGTCCTCCTGAGCGATCAAGCTGATGTACTCGATGCTGCACTATCGGCCATAACTCAAAGCTCATCGGCTCGTAATGCGCGTGACCTTGCTCGTCAAGCCAGGGAGCAAGCCGGTGGGGAATTCGACAGCATTATCACCATGGTCGAGGCCGCTGCACCTATTGGATCTGCGACATTCGGCCTTGATTTCCTGAATGCCGCCTTAGACGATGCGATAGATACGATTCGGTACGTGCAGTTGTGTGTCGCAGCTGTCCTTGAGCAGGGAGTGCGGCTTGTTAGCCGAGCTACCCTGCCTCCGGCAATTCCTGTGTTCCGCGGGAGACTCCATCTATCTCCTGGTCGGCGCCCCACCTTTGATGAGCAGATTCCATTCACCGTTCAGGGCTCAGGCCCGCCGACAGCCTTTGGAATACGACCTACCCCGCTCAACGAAACAGAGCTGGATGCCCTAAAGGTGTACCTCTCACAGTTGGGGCCTCGCTCGCCCTTCGCAAGGTACGTTGATCTGCGACGCGAGGCTAGAACTCAACGCGCCTTCGAAGGAAATCGACGGTTTGCCGTGATAGCACTCGCGACCGGAGCGGAGGTGCTCCTCGACTCGATGCTGCTACACATGGCCTGGGAAGAGCAGTTGACGCCGCAGGATGCAGCGGCGCTGTTCGACCGCACAGAGGGGCACGCCCATCGTGTCGCGTCGTTCTTCCCTCAGCGACTTCGCGGCGATTGGGATCCTAGTACTCCAGCCGGACTTCGTGATGTGGCTGGCCAGGGCGTGATTGGCGCACGAGAACGGCCACCGCTGATCATCCGGCGCTGTGAGAACAACCAAAGATCAGACGGTGGCCGCGGACCACAGCATAGACTCCACCCGCTGGCAGGCCGCCCTCCAGGAGCTGCTGGACCGCATCGCCGGCCGGTTCGTCCGGGTGGAGCCCCGGCGGCGAGCCAGCGCGTTCGTGCGCGGCCTGCTGGCCGACCTACCACGCAAGAACTGCTGGACGATCAGCGAGCACGCCGGGGATCCCAGCCCCGATGGCATGCAGCACCTGCTCAGCCAGGCGGTCTGGGATGCCGACGCGGTGCGTGATGACGTCCGGGACTACGTCATCGACCACCTCGCCGACCCCGAGGCGGTCTTGGTGATCGACGAAACGGGCGACCTCAAGAAGGGCACGGCCACCGTAGGCGTGCAGCGCCAGTACACCGGGACGGCGGGCAAGATCGACAACGCCCAGGTGGCGGTGTACCTCGTCTACGCTGCTCCTGCTGGGCACGCGGTCATCGACCGTGAGCTGTATCTGCCCAAGGGATGGATCGCCGACGCTGACCGTCGCGCTGCTGCCGGGGTGCCTGAGCAGGTCGCCTTCGCCACCAAACCCGAGCTGGCCAGGGTGATGCTAGAGCGTGCCCTTGCTGGGCACGTGCCGGCTGGGTGGGTGACCGCCGATGAGGTCTATGGCGGCAACCCGAGGCTGCGCTCCTGGCTGGATACCCACCAGATGCCCTCTGTGCTGGCCGTCAGGTGCACCAAGGTGCTCCAGCCCCGCTATGGGCCGCCGACCACGGCCACGGTGTTGGCCCAGCGGGTCCCGCCGGAGCGCTGGCTAACCATCAACGCCGGTGATGGCGTCAAGGGCCGCCGCTGGTAGGCCTGGACCCAGGTGGAGCTTGCGGCCGATGGCACGCCTGCCGGATGGGGCCGCCGGCTGCTCATCCGCCGCAGCCTGTCAACCGGTGAGCTGGCCTTCTACCGTTGCGCCGGCCCGGCCGACCTGCCGTTGACCGTTCTGGTGAAGGTGGCAGGGTGCCGCTGGCGGATCGAGGAATCCTTCCAGGCCGCCAAGGGGCTGTGCGGTCTGGATGAGCACCAGGTCCGCCGCTGGACCTCGTGGTATCGGTGGGCGACGTTGGCCATGCTGGCCGACGCCTTCCTGGCCGTCGCCGCAGCCACCGAGCGTGATCGGCATCCCCCTCCACCAGGCGTGATCGCGCTGAGCTGCAGCGAGATTCAGCACCTGTTCGCCGCCTTGGTGGTACGACCGGTCAGTGATTGGCAGCACCGGTTGCGCTGGTCGTGGTGGCGCCGCCGGCATCAAGCCCGCGCTCGCGCCTGCCACTACCGACGGCAAACCACTCAGCAACCATGAACATCACGAAGTCCGGCTGGAGTATTAATCACTACCCGGGGCGGCAGCGATCCCAGACGTACCCGAGCCCATATCGACCAAACGTGCGGTCTCTCGCGGAGCGGCAAAATGCCAGGTCAGAGGGGCGAAAACGCAACTTCGGGAGAACTACCCTAGAATAGAATTCCAACGCGCTGATCAAAATAACGCAGGCGCCATTCTGCCCGCTGCTCTAGACGCAGGAGTCGTGGGGCCGATGCGGAGCATCCCGACCGACTCGTCTCCAACCAGGTGCTGATCGACCAAGGGGGGCATGTGGGACTCAGTGACCCGCCGTACCAGACGTCGTCG
>DATFOP010000272.1:0-2334 GCA_035265505.1 Propionibacteriaceae bacterium
CCGAGATCCTGCGGGTCATCGCCTCGTCGCCGAAGGATCTCACTGGCGTCCTCGACTCGATCATCCGGAGCGCCGCGCAGCTCACCGATGCGGACTACTCGGCCATCCTGCAGGCCGAGGGAGACGTCCTGCGCGTCAAGGCCTCGCTGGACCCTGAGACGGCTCGCGTCGGGGATGAGCAACCGTTCGACCGCGGTTCGGTCAACGGGCGCGTGCTGCTCGATGGCGTGACGATTCACGAGTTCTCGCCGGCGGCGGAGCATCGCACGAAGTATCCCAACAGCCGCGCGGTCGCTCTAGGCTTCCAGGTCCAGCTAGTGACCCCCCTCATGCACCAGGGCGTACCGATCGGTACGCTCCTCGTCTCACGCCGCGCCTGGGCACCCTTCGCTCCCGAGCAGATCAAGCTGCTGCAGTCCTTCGCGGACCAGGCCGTCATCGCCATCGAGAACGCCCGCCTGTTCGAGGCGCTCCAGGAGGCGAACCGACAGCTCGCCGAGGCGTCGCGGCACAAGTCGCAGTTCCTGGCCAACATGTCCCACGAGCTGCGGACGCCGCTGAACGCCATCATCGGGTACTCGGAGATGCTCCAGGAGGAGGCCGAGGAGGTCGGGGAGGAGGCGTTCATCCCAGACCTGCAGAAGGTGAATGCGGCCGGCAGGCACCTGCTGGGCCTGATCAACGACATCCTCGACCTCTCCAAGATCGAGGCCGGCCGGATGGACCTCTACTTAGGGTTCGCCGAGAAATAACCGTCTCAGTGTGATGATGTTGTGACTGGTGGTGAGACTCGCGCGAGCTAGACTGTCGGGCGATGGACACGCGGGAGGCGATCAAGCGACGATTTGAGCTGCTGGCGCCCGGTCTGGACGAGCGGCAGCGGCGCTTGCTTGCGGCCTCAGAAGCGATGGTGCTGGGTCGGGGCGGCGGCGTTGCGGTGTCGCGAGCGACGGGCGTCTCGCGGCGGGTGATTCGGGCCGGTATTCGGGAGCTGCAAGCGCCCGAGTCGCTGCCCCCCGGGCGGGTGCGGCGCCCAGGTGGAGGTCGGAAATCGGCGGTTGAGCACGACCCCGGGCTGCCGGCGGCGCTGGAGCGGCTGATCGAGCCGACCACTCGGGGGGATCCCGAATCGCCGCTTCGGTGGACCTGCAAGAGCCTGCGAAAGCTGACTGGCGCGTTGCGGGAGCAGGGGCATGCCGTCAGCCAGCGGGTTGTCGCCAACCTGTTGCGCACGCTGGAGTACAGCCTGCAAGGCAACCGGAAAGTGCTCGAAGGGAGCCAGCATCCCGATCGGGACGCCCAGTTCGAGTACCTGAACGCGCGGGTGGAGGCGCAACTCGCGGTGGGCGACCCGGCCATCTCGGTCGATGCCAAGAAGAAAGAGCTGGTCGGCCCATTCAAGAACGGCGGGCGTGAGCTGCGCCCCAAGGGGCACCCCGAGCCGGTGCGCGTGCACGACTTCGTGGACAAGGAGCTGGGACGGGCAACGCCGTACGGCGTGTACGACCTGGCTCAGAACCAGGGCTGGGTCACCGTCGGTATCGACCACGACACGGCCGAGTTCGCCGTCGCGAGCATCGCCCGCTGGTGGCACGGCCTGGGCCAGGCGGCCTATCCGAATGCCACCAGCCTCCTGATCACCGCTGACGGCGGCGGGAGCAACGCATCACGGTCACGCTTGTGGAAGCTGGAGCTACAGCGCCTCGCGAACCAGACCGGGTTGGAGTTGCGGATCTGCCACCTCCCGCCCGGCACCAGCAAGTGGAACAAGATCGAGCATCGGCTCTTCTCGTACATCACCCAGCACTGGCGGGGGAAACCGCTGGTCAGCTACGAGGTCATCGTGCAGCTCATCGCTGCCACGACGACCACACGTGGCCTCGAGGTACGGTGCGAGCTTGACGACGCCACCTACGAGACCGGCCGCAAGGTCAGCGACGAACAATTGGCAGCCGTCAACCTCCACCGAGACGACTTTCATGGCGAGTGGAACTATCGGATCCGTCCAACAATCTCGCCGCCACGAGACTCTTATTTCGTTGCGGCTCCTAAGGCGCTCGACCACGTCCTGCCGATCGCCGCCGACGTCAAGGACGGCACCATGGCGTCCGAGGAGGAGGGGCTGGTCGTCCAGTCTGGGGAGCGCTATCTCTTCCAGGTCTGGGTGTTCGAGAAGGACGTGGCCGGCGGGGACATCATGGGCGGCATCCAGCGTGTCGTCGACGAGTCGAACGGGTGGGGCGTCGGCACCTACGAGCTGGAACCGGCACGGACCCAGGATGACGGCAGCATTCCGTCTGAGAGCTTTCTGTGCGCCGGCTGCAGCGAGCTCGG
>DATFOP010000273.1:0-3828 GCA_035265505.1 Propionibacteriaceae bacterium
CAGGTTGGTGCTGTAGCCGCCGTAGGAAGTGACCAGGGCAAAGCTGGCAGTGGTGTCCACACCCTCCAGCAGGAGGTCCAGCGACACTCCCTCCCAGGTGGTGTGCAGCTTGGACCAGTGGGTGACGCAGTGGAGGTCGACCGTGATCGGCTCGCTGGGCAGCGCCCGGAAGGCGTTCCAGTCCCAGCGCTGCTGGTCGCCGGTCTCGCTGGTGATGGTGAACTCCCAGTCCGCCAGCTCGATGGACGGTGTCGGTCCGGCCGACAGGACCGGGAAGTCCTCGACCAGGTACTGGCCCGGAGGCAGCTCGGCGCTGGGGCGCCGCCGCCCCTTGAACCCGCGTGATACGGTGCCCATCTTTCTCACTCCTTCTGCTCCTGGTCCATGCTCGCTCGCCGGTCAAGAGCATCACGCTCGGCCGGATGGTGATCGACGATCCGCCAGGTCCAGGATCACGCTAGGTGCAGCGAGGACGTCGGTCCCCAGCTGTCCACTTGTCCCCGACCTAGCCGAAGGTGAAGGCGTAGGCCTGGACACCAGGATCCAGGAAGGTGATCTCGAAGGTGTGGTCGCCGATGGGGCCGGGCTGGCGGATGAGCTGGTACAGCCGCGGTTCGGTGGCCGTGCCGTTGCCCTGGTCGTTCACGTCGGTGCCGTGGGCGGCGCCCGGCGGCTGCCCGTCGACGAGCACGTGGAACCGCACGGAGGTCCCTCGTGCTGCCGCTCCCATGACCAGGTGCAGGTCGCGGGCGTGGAAGCGGTAGACGATCCGCCCCTCGGCCTGGTGGAGCACGATGGCCTGTGGCTGCACCGTCCAGTCGCCTGCCAGGGCCCAATGGTTAAGGGCCAATCGTGCGGGGGCGGCATAGAGGTGATGCGTCCCCAACACGGCGCCGTTGGGGGAGGCGAAGTTCTCGGTGCGCTGGTAGCCGAGGTAGTTCTCCGGGGACCACAAGCTGTCCCAGTCGGCGGCCGCTTCCACCCCACCGGGATCGACCGAGACTAGGTCCTGGCCGATACCAGCGGCGCCGGCCTCGGTCAGCAGCCGTTGGATGGTCGCTTCTGAGTGCTCGTAGTCGCCCTCGCCGAAGCGATGATGTCGAATCTGCCCTTGCGCGTCGACGAAGTAGAGGGCCGGCCAGTATCGGTTGCCGAAGGCATCCCAGATCGCATAGTCGTTGTCGACCACGATCGGATAGTCGACCCGCAGGTCGGTGGCGGCTCGGCGGAGGTTGTCGAGGTGGTGCTCGACGTCGAACTCGGGCGTGTGGACGCCGATGACCACCAGGCCGTGGTCCTTGTACCGCTCGGCCCAGGCGCGAACGTAGGGAAGCTGGCGGAGCCAGTTGATGCAGGTGTAGGTCCAGAAGTTGACCAGGACGACGTGGCCACCGAGGTCGGCCGCCGTCACTGGCGGCGAGTTGAGCCAGCCGGTGGCGCCGGCGAGCGACGGCAACGATCCTTCGACGGGCGAGTCGGCCATGGGTCGGGTCGGTTCCATGGCTAGCCGCCCGCGGCGGCGGCCGGCCGGTCAACCGCGGCGGCTGCGGTCAGGATGACCTCAGCGACCGCCCCGGGCTGGGAAACCATGATCACGTGCGACCCCTCGGCCTCGGTAATCGTGGCGCCGGCGCGCTCGGCCATGGAGCGGACCACGTCCGTGCCGGCCGCCTTGTCGCCGATCGCGACCACGGCCCAGGCCGGCGTGGACTTCCAGGCGGGCGGGCCCGACGGGTCCGAAAACGCCAACTCGGCGACCGGGCGCTGGGTCGCGGCCATCACCGCGGTTTGCTCGGGCGGCAGGTCGGCGGCGAAGGCGTCGTGGAACTTGGCGGGATCGATCGCGAACTCTACGGCTGTCTCCGCGCCGTCGCCAATCGGGTACTGGAGCGGGACCAGCGCGCTCATCAGGACGCTGTCCTTGGAGCCGCCTTCCACCTCGCCCAGCCGCTCCCCTTCGTCGGGGGCGAAGGCGGCGACGAAGACGAGCCCGACGACGTTGGCGGCGTCGGTCGCGGCATTGGAGATCACCGCACCGCCGTAGGAGTGCCCGACGGCCAGGACGGGCCCAGGGATCTGGTTGAGGAAGCTGGCGATGTAGGCCGAGTCGGTGGAGATGCCGCGCAGCGGATTCGGGGGTGCCGTCACCTGGATCCCGGCCGCCTGGAGGCGCTGGATGACGCCGTTCCAGCTGGAGGCGTCGGCGAAGGCGCCGTGGACGAGCACGACGGTGAGCGGGGCATGGTCGGTGGTTGCCGGTGGCATGACAGCTCCTTGCTAGGAGGTGGCGACCTCGATGACGGCGTTGGCGAAGGCTTCGGGGGCTTCCTGGGGAAGGTTGTGGCCGATGCCGCCCTGGATGGTCCGATGCGAATAGGCGCCGGTGAACTTCCCGGCATAGGAGCTCGGGTCCGGATGGGGGGCGCCATTGGCGTCGCCTTCGAGGGTGATGGTCGGCACGCCGATCACCGGCCCTTGGGCGAGCCGCTCCTCCAGCTCGGCATGGTCGGCCTCGCCGTCGGCCAGGCCCAGCCGCCAGCGGTAGTTGTGGATCACGATCTGCACGTGATCGGGGTTGTCGAACGCGGCCGCGCTGCGATCGAAGGTGGCGTCGTCAAAGGTCCACTTCGGCGACGCGGTCCGCCAGATGAGCTTGGCGAAGTCGCGCCGGTAGGTGTCGTACCCGATCCGGCCGCGTTCAGTGGCGAAGTAGTACTGGTACCACCACTGGAGCTCAGCGGCTGGCGGCAACGGACGCTTGCCGGCTTCCTGGCTGCCGATCAGATACCCGCTCACCGAGACCAGCCCGGTGCAGCGTTGCGGCCACAGCGCGGCGACGATGTCGGCTGTCCGCGCTCCCCAGTCGAAGCCGGCAAGGACCGCTCGCTCGATCCCGAGGGCATCCAGCAACGCGATGACGTCAAGGGCAAGCGCGGCTTGCTCGCCGTTGCGGACGGTGTCATCCGACCGGAAGCGGGTTGTCCCAAAGCCGCGAAGGTAGGGGACGACCACCCGGTAGCCGGCCGCCGCCAGCAATGGCGCGACCTCGACGTAGCTGTGAATGTCGTAGGGCCAGCCGTGCAGTAGGACGACCGGACGACCGTCGCCGGGTCCGGCTTCGGCGTAGCCAACGTTCAGCAGGCCGGCCTCGACCTGCCGCAGGGGGCCAACTGCGGGGTGATGGTTCGTGGCTTCGACCATTTGGCTCTCCACCTGAAGGAGCGGCGGACGGCGCACAGGAGTGTGCGCGCCGCCCTGCGGCTAGCGCAGCGACCTGAACGCCGCGCGAACCTCGTCGGAGAACAGCTCGGGCTCTTCCCAGGCGGCGAAGTGACCGCCCTTGTCGGCCTCGTTGAAGTGGATGAGGTTGGGGTACGAGCTCTCGACCCAGCTGCGTGGGGCCCGGAAGATCTCGCCGGGGAAGGTGGTGAAGCCGACCGGGACCTGGACCTCGGGAGGCGCCTGGCCGGCGGCACGTGCTTTCGCTTGGGCGTGTCCGAGCTCCCAGTACCACCGGGCCGCCGATGCCCCAGTGCCCGTCAGCCAGTACAGCGTGAGGTTGTCGAGGATGTTGTCGCGGGTGAGATGGCCCGACGGCTCGTCGTCGAGAAAGGCCCGCGAGATATTCAGGTAGCTGTCGGTGTCGTGGTCGAGCAGCCAGGCCGCCAGGGCGACGGGGGAATCGAGCAGGGCGTAGCCGATCGTCTGCGGCCGCGTGGTCTGCTCCAGGAAGTAGCCGAAGCCGCTCGTCGTGAACGTGTTGATCGCCTCGAGCGCCGCGCGTTCCTCCTCGGTGTCCCCTGGCGGTGGGGTCGGGGCCCCCAGCGT
>DATFOP010000274.1:0-4503 GCA_035265505.1 Propionibacteriaceae bacterium
CTGACTATCATCTGGTGTGCCGACCGAGCAGCGAAAGCAACCCATCGCGCGGGTCGCGGTCGACGTCTCGCTGAGCCACTTGGACAGGCCGTTCGACTACAGGGTGACCGAGGCGCAGGACGCGGTCGCCGTGCCGGGTGCTCGGGTCCGGGTTCGCTTCGCCGGCACGCTGCGCGACGGGTTCATCCTGGATCGACTGGCCGAGACCGACCACGATGGTGAGCTTGCGCCGCTGCACAAGGTCATTTCAGCTGAGCCGGTGCTCACCGCTGAAGTGGCCAACCTCATCCGTCTGGTGGCTGATCACTATGCCGGCACTTTTGCCGACGTGATGCGGCTGGCGGTTCCCCCCCGACACGCTGCAACGGAGCAAGCCGCGCCCGTCGCCTCTGAAAGGGTCATGCCGGCGGTTGAGTCGCGCCCCGGTCCGCTCGCGAACTATCCGACCGGGGCTGGCTACCTGGAGGCGGTGCGACGCGGCGGCCACCCTCGGGCGATGTGGCAGGTGACGCCCTCTGCCGGTCCAGGCGGCGACTGGGCGCTGGGGCTGGCCAATGCCGCTCGGGCATGCGCCGACAGCGGTCGGGGAGCGGTCATAGTGGTACCCGATGCTAGGGACCTCGCTCGACTGGAGGCCGCCTGTCTGCTGACTCTCGGACGAGGTGGCTTCAGCGTCCTCGTCGCCGAAGCCGGCCCCGCGGCCCGCTATCGATCCTTCCTGGCTGCACTGCGCGGTGAGGTGCCGGTCGTCATCGGCAACCGCGCCGCGGCGTTCGCGCCGGTTCCCAACGTCGGGCTGGTCGCGTTGTGGGACGACGGCGATGATCTACTCGCTGAGCAGCGCGCACCATACCCCCATACCCGCGATGTGTTGGCCATCCGGGCCGCGGAGGCTAAGGCCGCCGTCCTGTTCGCCAGCTACGGCCGTACCGCCGAGCTGCAGGCATGGATTGAGCGGGGTTGGCTGCACGAGCTGAGCCAGGAACGCACGGTCGTCCGCCATGACGCGCCGCGGGTGAAGGTGGCTATCGACTCCGACTACGCCCTCGCTCACGACCCAGTGGCCGGCGCAGCCCGGTTGCCGCACGACGTCTTCGACGTCATGCGTGCTGCGCTGCCACAGGGCCCGGTGCTGGTCCAGGTGCCGCGGGCTGGGTACCTGGTTGCCTTGGTCTGCCGGGGTTGCCGGGAGCCCGTCCGCTGCCGGTTCTGCGCCGGACCCACCCGTGTCGCGTCGCCATCGCCCAGCGATGAGGCACCGGCCGAGGCGTCGTGCGACTGGTGCGGACGCCTGCAGATCAATTGGGAATGCCCCATCTGCGGATCCCGACGGATGCGGGCGCCCATTGTCGGCGCGGACCGTACGGCCGAGGAACTGGGCAAGGCGTTCCCTCAGACACCCGTACGGCAGGTGCTCGGTGGGACGGCCGCCGCTGTGCCTGAATCGTCTGCGATCGTCGTGGTTACCCCGGGCACCGAGCCTCCGGCGGATGGTGGCTACGCCGCTGCCGTCCTGCTCGACGCGCAGGTGTTGCTGCTACGGCGAGATCTGCGCGCGGCAGAGGAGGCGCTGCGGCGCTGGCTGAACGTGGTGGCTCTGGTCCGCGGCGGTGCTGAAGGCGGGTCCGTGATCGCGGTCGGGGAAAGCTCAGCCCGAGCCTTGCAGGCACTGGTCCGCGTGGATCCGGCTGGCTTCGCCGCGCGTGAGCTTTCCGAACGGGCAGAGGCGGGCTTTCCGCCAGCGGTAAGGATGGTGACGGTGGAAGGCCCACATGATGCGCTGGAGGAGTTCCGCACGCTGCTCGACCCTCCTCCGGGGGCGCAGGTGATGGGTCCGATCGATCTGCCTTCGCAGGACAGCGTGGATGCGCACCTCAGCCGCCTGATCCTGCGAGCTCCAAGGTCCGCTGGGCGGGCGCTGGTCACGGATGTCAAGGAGGTGGCGGGCATCCGCAGTGCTCGCAAGAGCGAGGGCGCTCTTCGGATTCGCGTCGACCCCGTTGCCCTCGAGTAACGGGCGCTCCGGCCGGTAGGCTGCCGCGGTGCGAATCGTCTTCGCCGGCACCCCGGAAGTCGCCGTGCCCTCGCTGGACGCTCTGGTCCGATCTCGCCACGAGGTGGTCGGCGTGGTGTCCCGGCCGGATGCCCCGAGCGGTCGCGGCAAGAAGCTCACCGCGAGCCCAGTGGCCGCCCGTGCTGCCGACCTTGGCATCCAGACCCTCAAGCCGGTACGGCCGCGCGACGACGACTTCGTCGCCCAGCTCGAAGAGATCGCCCCGGACTGCTGCCCGGTGGTTGCGTACGGGGCGCTACTCCCGCAGCGCGTCCTGGATATCCCGGCGCACGGCTGGATCAATCTCCATTTCTCGCTGTTGCCGGCCTGGCGCGGCGCCGCTCCAGTGCAGCACGCCATCCGGGCCGGTGACCAGATCACCGGGGCCACGACGTTCCGGATCGTTCGGGAACTCGACGCCGGCCCGACCTTTGCCAGCGTCCGGGAGCCGATCCGTCCCTCCGATACCGCCGGGGACCTGCTGCACCGGTTATCGAGCATCGGTGCGATGCTGCTGGTCGAGACGATCGACGGCATCGAGGATGGCACCCTTCGGGCCCAGCCCCAG
Source organism: Propionibacteriaceae bacterium (assembly GCA_035265505.1). Lineage (GTDB taxonomy): Bacteria > Actinomycetota > Actinomycetes > Propionibacteriales > Propionibacteriaceae > Microlunatus. The sequence continues at coordinate 2,622 of DATFOP010000274.1, forward strand.
CCTGACGCTGACGTGACGTACGCCTCCAAGATCAGCGTGGCGGACGCGCAGATCGACTGGACCAAGCCCGCGGAGAGTATCGATCGATTGATTCGGAGCTGCACTCCCGCGCCCGGCGCGTGGACCACTTTCTGCGGCGAGCGTTTCAAGATCAACGCGGCCACCGTGACGGATCACTCGCTGCCACCGGGGGCGCTTCATATCACCAAGAGATCGGTGCAGGTGGGTACCGGCACGACTGCGCTGGAGTTGACGCAGGTCCAGGCCCAGGGGAAGAAGCCAATGGCCGCCGCCGACTGGGCGCGCGGCATATCTTTCGACGATCACCCCACGCTGGGTTCCTGACAGGTGGCGCAGCCCCGCCGATCTCCTCCAGACCGAGCGCGACGGCTGGCGTTCGACGCACTGCGGACGGTGAATTCCGGTGGTGGCTACGCGAACCTGGTGCTGCGTGGCCTGCTCGACCAGCGGCGCTTGGAACCACGCGACGCCGCACTTGCCACCGAGCTGGTCTTTGGCACCTGCCGCTGGCAAGGAAGCTACGACGCGATCATCTCCGCGGCGGCCGGCAAGCCCGTGCACTCCTGGCAACCCGCCGCAGTTGATTTGCTGCGGCTCGGCACGCACCAGCTGATGGCTATGCGAATTCCGGCGTCGGCCGCCGTGTCCGCCACCGTCGAGCTCGCTTCGGCGACGGTGGGCCGGCGGATCACCGGGCTGATCAATGCCGTGCTGCGGCGCGTCGCCACCCGTGACTTGGCTGGCTGGCTCGATGAGCTGGCCGCCGGCCTCGATGATCGAGACGCCCTGGGGCTGCGAACCGCGCACCCGCGGTGGATTGTGGACGCTTACGCCGATCTGCTGCCACCTGAGGAGCTGGAAGTGGCCCTCGCGGCCAACAACGCCAGCCCTCGGGTCACCCTCGCCATCCGACCAGGGATCTGCTCTGTCGAAGAACTGGTGGCGGCTGGAGCCCAACCGTGCGAGCATTCGCCGTTCGGTGCTCGCTGGAGTGGCAATCCGAGTGAGCTGGCTGCAGTGCGGGAGGGCCGGGCCGGTGTTCAAGATGAGGGCTCGCAGCTTGTCGCATGGGCACTGACCCGGCCAACTGCTCCGGCCGGCTGGTGGCTCGATCTGTGCGCCGGACCAGGCGGCAAGACGGGCCTGCTGGCCGGCCTGGCGACGCGTGAGGGAAGCAGAGTTCTGGCCGGAGACGTCAGCGAGCACCGCGCGGCATTGGTGGCGACCGCAGTCCGGCGCTACCCCGGGGCGTTGGCGGTGGCCGCAGACGGGACCCGTCCGCCCTGGACCAGCGGCCGATTCTCCCGGGTCATGGCCGACGTACCGTGCACCGGACTCGGCGCGCTGCGCCGCCGGCCGGAGGCCCGTTGGCGCCGCACGCCGAAGGACCTGGATCAACTGTGTCAGCTCCAGGTCCGTCTGCTGACCTCGGCGCTGGAGGCTACGTCAATCGGCGGAGTGCTGGGCTATGTGACGTGCTCCCCGCACCGGCAGGAGACCAGCGATGTCGTGGAGCAGGTGCTGACCGGCCGGTCCGGCTTCGAGCTCCTCGACCCCGCTGAGCTACTGCCCCCGCTGTCGGGGGCGAGCCGTGGCCGGTACGTCCAACTGTGGCCTCACCGGCACGGCACCGATGCAATGTTCGGCGCCTTTCTTCGGCGCTGGCGTTAGCCGACGTGAGTCCAATCGGGGAAGGGTCAGAGGGCGCCATGCCTCCTCGCTCGAGGAGCGACCGCACTAGAGTCGGAGCGTGGCTCCCCGGATCATGCCGAGTCTGCTGTCCGCTGACTTCGCCAATCTGCAGTCGGCCATCGAATCGGTGCCCCATTCTGATGCGGTCCACGTGGATGTGATGGACAAC
>DATFOP010000275.1:0-3014 GCA_035265505.1 Propionibacteriaceae bacterium
GGCCACTCCGGCGCCACCCTGGTGCGGCCGGCGCTGGAGCGGCTGCGCGACCTGGTCGCCGGGGTCGGCATCGACGTGGTGCTGTGCTACTCGCCGGACCGGCTGGCCCGCAAGTTCGCCTACCAGGCCCTGCTGATCGAGGAGTTCACCCGCGCCGGGACCCGCGTGGAGTTCATCAAGGGCCCGCGCGGCGACACCCCGGAAGATCAGCTGCTGGTGCAGTTCCAGGGCATGTTCGCCGAGTACGAAAAGGCGCAGATCATGGAACGCTACCGGCGCGGCAAGACCCACCGCGCCCAGACCGGGTCGATCAACGTGCTCGGCGGTGCCCCGTTCGGCTACCGCTACGTGCCCAAGAGCGCCCACGCCGGCGCCGGCTACGAGATCATCGAGCACGAGGCCGCCCTGGTCGCCGAGCTGTTCCGCCGCTACGCCGACGACGGCGCTTCGATCGCCGACCTGGCCCGCTGGCTGTCCGACGCGCGCGTGCCCACCCGCACCGGCAAGCACCGCTGGGACCGCTCGGTGATCTGGGGCATGCTGCGCAACCCCGCCTACGCCGGGCGGGCGGTGTTCGGCAAGACCATGGTCGTGCACGAATCCCCCGGGCTGAACCGGGTGGCCCGCCTGCAGGGCCGTTCCACCCCACGCGCCTCCAAGACCGTTGACCGACCCCGCGAGCAGGCCATCGAGATCCCGGTGCCGGCCGTCGTGTCGGCAGAGACGTTCGCGCGAGCCGCGCAGCGGCTGGCCGACAACAAGCGCTTCGCCTCCCGCAACAGCAAGGTCCCCTCGCTGCTCCAAGGCCTGGCCGCCTGCTCGAGCTGCGGATACGGCTACTACCGCACCTCCACCCGCACCACCAACAAGAAGATCTACTACTACCGGTGCCTGGGCAGCGACGACTACCGCTACGAAGCCGGCCGGGTCTGCGCCAACAAGCCGGTCCGCGCCGACTACCTCGACACGGTCGTGTGGGACCACATCACCGAGCTGCTGGCCGACCCACAGCTCATCCGAACCGAGATCGACAAACGACTCGACACCGCCCGCCACAGCGACCCTGCCGTCCGTGAGCGGCAGCGGCTGCAGACCGCCCTCGCCCAGGCCAGCGCCACCATCACGCGCATGATCCAGGCGTTCGGCGAGGACCTGATCACCATCGACGAGCTCCGCGGCCGCATGCCCGACCTGCGCGCCCGCGAGACCAACCTGCGCAACCAGATCCAGGCGCTGGACAACCAGCTCGCCGACCGCCAGGCCTACCTCAAGCTCGCCTCCGACCTCGAAGGCTTCCTCGCCCAGCTGCACGCCAACGCCGAGATCTCCACCGTCGAAGAACGCCAACGCGTGCTGCGACTGCTCGTCAAGGACGTTCTCGTCGGCCCGGAGAAGATCACCATCCGACACCGCATCCCCATCCGAGAACGTGTCAACAGCGACCGCCACGACGCCGACAGCAGCGACACGCAGGGTGACGATCCCGAACATTGCCCATTGCGTTGGGGGCGTGATCTCGCCGTTGCTCGCCAACTTGTTCATGCACTATGCGTTCGACAGGTGGATGGACCGGGAACACCCGGGCTGCCCCTTCGAGCGCTACGCGGATGACGTTGTTGTCCACTGCGATACCGAGGCGCAGGCCCGGCAGCTGAGGGACGCGCTCGCCGAGCGGCTCGGGTCGGTGGGCCTTGAGTTGCACCCGGGGAAGACGAAGATCGTGTACTGCCAGGACGCGAACCGCCGAGGCGAGGCGGAGCACACCAGCTTCGACTTCCTCGGCTACACCTTCCGGGGTCGTCTGGTCCGGGGCAGGCGAGGATTCTTCGTGAGCTTCGCACCGGCCATGAGCACCATGGCCCGCAAAGCCAAAGGCCGTCAGATCAGGGCCTGGCACCTCAACCGTCGCAGCGGCTCGGACCTGTCCGGCCTCGCCCAGGGGATCAACCCCCAGGTCCGAGGCTGGATCAACTACTACGGGGCCTTCTACCGCTCCATGTTGTACTCCCTGGCAGGGCGCATCGATGAGCATCTCGTGCGATGGGCCATGCAGAAGTTCAAACGACTGCGAGGCAGACCGACCCGGGCGCGGAGGTGGCTCGACACCGTTCGACGGCGCCAGCCCACCTTGTTCGCGCACTGGTACCTCCTGCCTTCCACCCGACGCCGGACTGTGGGAGCCGTATGACGGGAGACCGTCACGTACGGTTCTGAGAGAGCGGGAGGGGGAAGCTCCCTCCCGCTACTCGCCAGGCGCAGTCCTGCCGTGCCGTCGCTGATCAAGTTCCTGGGTCTGCGGTCATGGGATGGGGTTGATTGCCCGCTTCTTGTTTGAACCCGCGCTGTGTCCTTTTCGTGGACTGCATGTGAGGCTTGGAGGACTCGATGATCAACCTGAAAAACCACCCGACGCTGGCTTGGGTTTTGGATTACTGGCCCTCGGTGATCCTTGTGCCCACAGTCCTGCTCGTGATCGCGGTGCTTGTTCTGGTGACCTACCGGTGGGACCGGCGGGACAAGTCAGTCCGGGCGCGGCAACGGGTCGTGCTCGGGCAGCAGCGGCTACCTCGTCAGAGCGACACGTAACAGCTGGTAGGTGAGCCGTGCGGATCTACCGACATCGCTAGAAATCGTGCGGCGTGGGTAGATGGCCCTACCGGCCCGGTATACGGGCTGGCAGAAGCTGCGCACCCGGGTCACCGCCGAGGCGATCGTCGGCGGTGTGACCGGCACAGTCGCCGCGCCGCAGGAACTGATCTTGGGCCGGTACGACCGCGGCCGCCTGCGGATCGCAGGCCGCACCACCCGGCTCACCATGACGGCCAGCGCCCAGCTCCGCGCGCTGCTCCACCCGGCCACCACGCACCCGTGGCCCGAGCTGCTGCCGCCGCACCCTTACGGGGGCGGGCGCACCGCCTACACCCGGGTCACGTCCGAGGTGGTCGTCGAGCTGTCGGTTGACCTCGCCGTTGACGGGCCACGCTGGCGGCACCCGGTGTGGTTCGTGCACGTCC
>DATFOP010000276.1:0-5372 GCA_035265505.1 Propionibacteriaceae bacterium
AGCCACCCCTGATCCGGCGTCCTGACATTTCACCCCAGATGTTGGCCCTGCTAATGTTGCTCGTCGCGCGCCGCTAGCTCAATTGGCAGAGCAGCTGACTCTTAATCAGCGGGTTGGGGGTTCGATTCCCTCGCGGCGCACCTAGTCGGGCAGGGTTTGACGAATCCACGGCCATCACCCGTACCGACTTGACAGCAACGCTGACAGCAACAGGGTCACTCATTGGTCTACGCTCAGCGCCCGATCCATCGGATCTGCCGCCTCCCGGAGGGCGCTCGGCATCACGTGGGCGTACAAGTCCATGGTGATCGAGAGTTGAGAGTGCCCCAGCACGTCCATCACCACACGCGGCGAAACACCTTGCGCTAGAAGCAGGGATGCACACGTGTGCCGCAGATCGTGAAACCGCACCTGACGGACGCCGGACCGCCGCACCAGCTGCTCGAAGGTCCTCGATAGATTCCTCGGCTCACGACCGTGCCGACGGAAGTCGTGAAGACCAGGCCCGACTCCGCCCATGACTCACCCGCCGTCAGCCGCTCCACCTCTTGGCGTACACGGTGAGACTGCAGCGCCTCCCGCGATGACTCCGGTAGCGGGATGCTCCTACGCGACCTGGACGACTTCGGTGGCCCGAACACCAGACGTTGCCCCCGCAAGCGTTGGACCGTGCGTCGCACCCGGAGTATGCCGCCATCAAGATCAACACTCGTCCCAGGCGAGGGCCAACAACTCACCCCGCCTCAGGCCCAGGGCAACCCCTACCGCGAACAACGCCGACAGCCGATGACCACGGGCGGCAGCCAGAAACGTGCCGGCCTCCTCGAGCGACCATGGCCGAATTTCCTCGTGATGCGCGACGAACCGCGTGGGCAGCGTCGAGTTCTCTGGTGTGGCCAGCGCGCCTACCGCGGTACCGCTGATGGGGTTGTCATTGGTCCCTGCCTCATGCTGGTGCCGGGGGCCGGCGGATCCCGTTCTGGCACCAGACACAGAGCAGCACCGTGCTGGCCGAGATGAAAAATGATGATCATGGCTCAGTGCTGTTGCCCTCCTTGCGGCAGATCCGCACTACGGTGAACGTGACGAATCAAGCCCTTGGGCCGCATCCGGGGCGGCCGGACTCCAGGAGTCCAATGGCGATGAGTCTCGCCGTGGTTCCCGGTCTGTCGCCCCACACCCGATCAACCATTCCGAGGAGAGCATCATGACCGCTAGCTACACCTTCGACATCTTTTCCAGTCTCGACGGGTACGGCTCCCATCGCGGCGACTGGGGCGGCTACTGGGGTAAGCAAGGTCCGGAGTTGCTCGAGCACCGCCTTGGGTTGTTCGGCGCGGAGCAGCGGATGGTCTTCGGGGCCAACACCTATCGGGAATTCGTGCAGCTGCTGGGCCCGAGCACCGGGGAGTCCGACGTGGGTGACCCATGGTTCAACCGGATGAGGAGCATGCCGGCAACGGTGGTGTCGACGACGCTGCAGGAACCCCTTGACTGGCCCAACGCAACCGTCCTCCGCGGTGATGCGGTCGACGTCGTCACCCGACTCAAGGAGGAGTCCGACGTGCCGTTGCGCTCGCACGGCAGCCTGTCGATGAACCGGGCGCTGATGGCCGCCGGCCTCGTCGACCGCGTGCAGGTAACGCTCTTCCCGGTCATCACCGGTCAAACCGGAGTGGACCCGATCTTCCAGGGTGCGGCCGACTTCGACCTGGAGATGATCGAGAACCGGACGCTCGACGGCCACATCCAAGAGCTCATCTACCGGCCCACCCTGCATGTCTGAGTCCAACCATGCACTCACCCGTCAAGCAGCCGAACCGGACCGAACCTGACCCGGAAGTTTCCGCTGACCGACATCCCGACCGAGAATCCCCGCAGATGGCGGCCGTCTCACGTCAGCCAATCCCAGGGTCTCACCCACTTTTACGCGGGGCGCAGGCTACCTGAGGCTGATATGACCCCGATACTCGTAGGTAATGGGGTCCCCAATGATGTCCTTGAAATCAACTCGGCCAGTGGCACCTGCGAAGCCGCCAGTTCCGCTGCCTGCCACGATCGGGTGCTGGCAACGTCCACGAACCTCTGCGCCAGCGGCGTTCAGCTTGGCCTCGAACTTGTAAGTCGTGGTGAAGGTGCCCGTGGGGCCGCCATTTAGGCTTCCCACGAACAGTTCCTGGCCCGTCTCGAGGTACACGCCGCCCGGCGTGGTTCTTGATGTCTCGATGTGGGTGTACCAGCAGCCATCGAGGCTTCCCATCATCACGATCGGGTCATAGCTGCTGTAGGCCGGTTGATCTTCGGGGCAGGGCTCGCCCTCGGATGGATTGAAGAAGGCGGTCCCTGAGAGTTGATTCGTCGCCGCATTCGCGGGCGCCGAAAGCGCGATCAGCAGACCGGCCATCAACATGACGACGAACGCCAGTCGTCGAGTGTTCCTGAGCACAGTCTTCTTAAGCACAGTCTTCCTCCGTCTATCACTGGCGATCCTTGTCGCTCGCCGAACCACATCATGGCGCTGCCTACAGGCCGTGTCGATGGTTGGTATCAAGAACGACCCTCAGGAGCCTTCGCAGACAGGCGGTCAGTATTCAGCAGACGTAGGGGCCCTCGGCGGGTGGGTAGGGCTCGGCGCCTTCAAGGGCCCAGGCGAAGACGAAGGCCAGCGCCTCGACGTCGCATTGCGACAGCACCGGGTCGCCCAGGTCGGGCCAGCCATAGCCCATCAGGTCGGTGCTCTCCAGCAGGTTGGTGGTATGCCCCAACCCCAGCGCATGGCCCACCTCGTGCAGCGTCACCCAGCCGAGGTATTCCGGATCATAGGGCTCGCGGTCCAGGCTGGGCGGAAGATCCGAGCGGACGAGGATGTTGGGACAGCCGTGGTCGCCGCAGATGGCATACCCCCCGAATACCACGCCGCCGGCGGTGGGCACGTAGTGGACGACGATGTCGGCCGTCTTGCGCTTCGAGCCCGTGACGTCGGTCAGGGTGATCAGCCCGTCGAAGCACTGCTCCAGCACACCACTCCAGGTCGCGATCGCATCTTGGATTGCCTGGAGCTGCTCCTCGGTGGCGCTGGGATGGGCCTGGACGGCGATCGTCAGGTCAGTGTGGTCCCACCAGTAGCCCGGGTAGTAGTTGCTCAGGATGAGCAGCGCTTCGGCGTCGGATTCGGGCAGATTGCATGTGATGCCGCTCTTATCACTTGACCCGGGCGATTTGGCTTGCGCCGAAAGCGGCGAGGCTAGGACGAGCAGGATGCCGATGACGATGACGAAAATCGACCTGCGGATCGACATGGTTACTCCTCTCGGCTGCAGTGCCGCAGCCGTTGGCGGTCAGTCACCCACCCCGCCGAGGCGCCGACGTGAAGCGATTCTTCACGTCTAGTTGGACTCGTATAGGCATGTCAAGAGGGAAGATCGGGTGCATTACCGCGAAAGCGGGCTGGCGGCCCGGCAGCAACTTCCTGCGGGTACCTTCCGGTCACGACTGCCCACGAGGCTACGACACGATTAGCGCGCCCCGCTCAACTTCGAAGAGCCACTTCAATTCGGGGTCAGTGAGGCGTAGATAGAGGCCTGGACCTCGGCAGGGAATGAGCCCATGCAGCCTTCCACGGCGGTGTTGGTCAGGCCAACGACGCTCAGCTCGGCGACCGGATCCTGGAACCAGGAGTGGCCGTAGACCCCGCCCCATGACAGCGTTCCCGCTGAGGCAGGCGACTCGGCCCGCTCGGGATCGACGAGAACTCCCGAGAGGTAACCGAAGCCCCAGCCGGGCTCCTCCGGCTCCCGGAGGCTGTCGACCTGGTTGCGGCTGGCCAATTCGACCGTCTCGCGCGTGAGGATGGGAGCGCCGCCAGTCCGCAGCGTCTCCAGGAACGTCATGAAGTCACCGGCGGTGCCGACCATGCCGCCGCCGCCGGACTGGAAGGACCGCTCGTCGAAGGCGCGGGCCGGTGCGAAGACGAGCTCCTGAACGCGGTGTGGCTCGCCCATGCGTACCGCTCGTGGATTGCCATCGGCATAGGGCACGGCCAGCCGCTCCGGCTCACGGACGACAAACCCGCTGTCGCGCATGCGCAGCGGGTCGGTGACATAGGTGGCGACCGCGTCGGCCAAAGACTTGCCATGCACGACGGCGATGATCGCGCCCAGGACGTCGGTGGCCACCGAATAGCGCCACGCCAACCCCGGCCGGAAGTACAACGGCACCGAGGCGATCCGGCGAAGGTTCTCCTGCATCGACAGACCGGGGTGCGCGAGACCGTCCGAGACACCCGCCGTCACGTAAGGGTCGTCCGCGGCAAGGGAGGGATATGCGAGGCCGGCGGTATGGGTGAGCAGGTGCCGGACATTGATCGGCGGCAGGCTGCCGTCGGGCAGGCGGGGTTGGAAGTCGGGCAGGCGGGGTTGGAAGTCGGGCAGGAACCGGGCGACCCGATCATCCAGATCGAGCCGGCCACGTTCGATCAGGGCCAGTGCAGTGGCCGCCACCACCGGCTTGGTGAGCGACGCCCACCGGAACACAGTGTCGAGCGCCGTGGGAATACCGGCCTCCCGGTCTGCATGGCCCGCGGCGCGCTCATACACGGGCTCGCCGTGGTCTCGCACCAGCACCACTGCGCCGACGACCCGGCCCGCTTCCAGCGCTTCGTCAACGACCGCGTCAAGCGCCTGCTGCACTCGTGCCACGCCGGCCGTGGGGTACTCCACACCCCTTAGCATGACGGCTCGCAGTTGGCTTTCACAACGCCCGGCAGTGAGGCCATCATTGGTCGTGCCGCAGAATCCCGCCGAGGGCCAAACGTGTGGAATTGGGGGTCGCGAGATGCGTGTGTTCTTGTCGTATGGGTCACGCAGGTGTGTCGAACCGGTAGTGGCACTCGCCGTGGGTGCGGGCTCTCGGCGCGCAGCTGCGGGGGGTGCGCGCAGCCGGACTGCGCGGCGGCCGAGGGACCCGATGCGTCGTCGCGACCGCGTGATACCGGCCGGAGTGTGCCGATGACCGACCATGCCGTGGTGATCGCCGGAGCAGGTCCGACCGGGCTGATGTTGGCGGGCGAGTTGGCGTTGGCGGGGGTCGACGTTGCAATCGTCGAGCGGCGCACCGGCCACGAGCTGGACGGCTCACGCTCCGGCGGTCTGCACTCGCGCACCATCGAGGTGCTCGATCAGCGCGGCATCGCCGATCGGTTCCTCGAGGAGGGGCAGGCGATGCAGGTCCAGGGGTTCGCCGGGATCGCGTTGGACATCAGCGATTTTCCCACCCGCCACAACTACGGGCTCGCACTGTGGCAGAGCCACGTCGAACGCCTACTGGCCGCCTGGGTCAGCGAGCTGGGGGTGCCGATCGCTCGCGAACGTGAG
>DATFOP010000277.1:0-3473 GCA_035265505.1 Propionibacteriaceae bacterium
GGAGCCGAACCGCACGATCTTGAGCTCACGCCGCGGCAGGTAGCCTCCATCGCCGGAGCAAATCTCGTTATCTATGAGCGGGGGTTCCAGCCGGCCGTCGACGAGTCCATTGCCCAGAGCGAGAATCCGCACGTTCTGGACACCACCACAGTGGTGCCGCTGCGTGTTCATGCTGATGAAGGCGGCTCTCACGACGGTCATCGACATGAGGGGGAAGAACCGGGGCCTGACCCTCACGTATGGCTCAACCCGATTCACGTAGCAGCGATTGCGGCCGCGGTCGCTGATCGGCTGATCGCCATCGACCCGGCCGGTACCGCGGACTATAGAGCGAATGCACGCCGGCTCGATCGTCAGTTGACTGACCTTGACGCCCGCTTTCGTACTGGACTGACGTCCTGCGAGCGCACGGAGTTCATCACCGCGCATGCCGCCTTCGGATATTTGGCCGAGCGCTACGGGCTGACGCAGATCTCGATCAGTGGCCTGAGTCCCGATGACGAGGCATCCCCAGCCCGGATTGCGGAAGTTCATCGCGAGGCACAAGCGCACGGCATCACCACAATCTTCTTCGAGACCCTGGCCTCCCCCGCAGTGGCGGAAGCGGTGGCAGGTGATCTTGGCCTGGTCACTGACGTCCTCGATCCGCTTGAAGGCATCACTGCCGACTCGAGAGGCACCGACTACCTCACGGTGATGGCGGCCAACCTCGCAGCGCTGCGAAAGGCGAACTCATGTCGATAACGGCGCCGCTGGAGCGCATTGAAGTCATCGGCGCCGAAAACTTGACGGTCCAGCTCGGTGGCCTTCCTGTCATTAGGGGCATCGATCTTCACGTTCATCGAGGCGAGGCAGTGGCGCTGATGGGCGGCAACGGATCCGGCAAGTCGACCCTGATCCGCTCGTTGATCCGCCTACTTCCCTATGAGCGGGGCGACGTACGCCTATTCGGTACGCCGCTCAACAGCTTTCGAGCCTGGGCCCGGATCGGCTACGTACCGCAACGCTCACCGACGGTGCTGCGAGCAGCCAAGGTCAGGGAGGTAGTCGCCTCCGGTCGACTCGCTCGCCGCAAGCCCTTTGCGCCGCTGCGAGCGAACGATCGGAGCGCGGTAGGCCACGCGCTGGGCGCCGTCGGCCTGGCCGACCGGGCGACGACTGAGATGACGAGGCTCTCCGGCGGTCAGCAGCAGCGGGTGCTGATCGCTCGAGCGCTGGCGGGCGAGCCGGAGCTGCTGGTGCTGGATGAGCCGACCGCCGGAGTCGACCTGGAATCCCAACATGGGTTGGCCGAATCGCTGGCCGAGCTGGTAGCTGCCGGCGCCTCGCTGTTGGTCGTGCTGCACGAGGTCGGCCCGCTGCGACCGGTGCTTGATCGTGCCGTCGTGCTGCATGAGGGCAGGGTAGTTTCCGATGGTCCTGTTGCGGCGTCGGAGGATGTGCGGCGGGTGGGCAGGCACGAGCATGACGAGCAGCGGCCCATCAATGACCAGCCCTGGCTCGGTGGGGCGGTCGAGCGTTGATCGAGCTGCTCCAATTCGCATTCATGCGGCGGGCTCTGCTCGCTGCCCTGCTTACCGGACTGATGGCTCCGGCGATCGGAACTTACATCGTGCAACGCCGGTTGAGCCTGCTTGGCGACGGGCTAGGACACGTCGCGATCGCCGGCGTCGGCTTGGCCTTGATCACCGGTCAGGCTCCTATCCCGGTCGCCGTCGTGGTGTGTGTGGCGGGAGCAGTGATCGTGGAGACCCTCCGCCAGCTCGGCAAGGCGAGCGGCGACGTCGGGCTGGCGATCTTGTTCTACGGCGGGCTGGCGGCTGGCGTGCTGATGTCCGGCATCGCTGGATCCGGCGCCGCTGCCCTGTCGGGCTATCTCTTCGGCTCGCTGACCACTGTGACACGCGGCGATCTGATCATGGTGGGCGTGCTGGCTTTGGTCGTCTTGGTGCCCGCGGTCGGCTTGGCCCCGCAACTGTTCGCCGTCTGCACTGATGAGGACTTCGCTCGGGTGCAGGGCCTCCCGGTCCGGTTCTACAACATCATGATTGTGGCACTGGCCGCGATTACGGTCACGCTGGCCATGCGTACGGTCGGTCTACTACTGGTGAGCGCCTTGATGGTCGTGCCCGTGGCGGCCGCGTCAAATCTGGTGCGCGGCTTCTACGCCGCGCTCGGCTGCGCGATGGTGCTTGGCGTCCTGGTGTCGCTTGGTGGTGCGGCCGGCGCGTACTACGCCGACACCGCTCCTGGTGCACTCATCGTCGTGCTCGCCATTGCGGTCTTCGCCCTGACGCTGCCGGTCTCAGCGCTGTTGCGGCGTCGTCACGAGGAAGAGCTGGTGCTGCCGGAGTCGGTCGGTGACGAGAACATCGTTTTGCCACACGTGGACACGGGCGCCCATCCGCATCAGCACGGCCCTGGCTGTGGACACCCGTACGTGCAGCACGGGGACCACGCCGACTTCATCCACGAGGGCCACCGCCACGCCCAGCACGCCGACCACTACGACGAGCACTAGCTCACAACGTGGGAAGAGGGGCGCCGTCAGGTGGCGGCATTCGGGATAGCGCCGCCGTAGCGGCGGTCACGATCCGCGTAGACCTCGATCGCTCGCCACAGGTCGCGGCGGTCGAAGTCCGGCCATAGCCGGTCGAGGAAGACCAGTTCCGCGTACGCGCTCTGCCAGAGCAGGAAGTTGGACGTACGCTGCTCACCCGACGAGCGGATGAAGAGGTCGACGTCTGGAATAGCGGGCTCATCGAGGAAGTGCCGGAACCGCTCCTCGGTGAGCTTCCTGGGATCTAGCCGCCCCGCGGCGGCGAGTTCGGCGATACGGCGTGTGGCGTCGACGATTTCCGCACGCCCGCCGTAGTTCACGCAAAACTGCAAGGTCAGCACGTCGTTGTCCAGGGTCCGCTGCTCGGCATCCACGAGTTCGTTGATCACACTGCGCCACAATCGCGGCCGCCGGCCGGCCCAGCGAACCCGTACGCCCATGGCGTCGAGCTGATCACGCCGGCGCCGGATGACATCTCGGTTGAAACCCATCAGCCAGCGCACCTCGTCGGGAGAGCGACTCCAGTTCTCGGTCGAGAAGGCGTACGCCGAAAGGTACTTCACGCCGATCTCGATAGCGCCCTCGATAACGTCGAAAAGCGACTCCTCCCCGCGGGCATGACCCTCCGTCCGTGGGAGGTTGCGCGCCTTCGCCCAGCGCCCGTTGCCGTCCATGACGATCGCAACATGGGTCGGGAGCCGGTCGACCGGGACTTGCGGCGGCCGAGCGCCACTGGCGTGCGGCGTCGGGGGCCTGGGCGGAGGCCGAGCCTCCATCCGCCTGGCCGCGCTCCGGGAATTCCTTGGCATGTCGGGGACAATATCGAGGTGCCGACTTATCGCGATGATGCGATCGTGCTGCGCACCCACAAACTGGGCGAAGCCGACCGGATCATCACGATGCTGAGCCGACG
>DATFOP010000278.1:0-7797 GCA_035265505.1 Propionibacteriaceae bacterium
GTCGATCACCGAGGCGCGGTGCGGCATCGGCTATCTGCACACCGGCATCGAGAAGAACATGGAGTACCGCAACTGGACCCAAGGGGTCACCTTCTGTACCCGGATGGACTACCTGTCCCCGCTGTACAACGAGACGACCTACTGCCTGGGCGTGGAGCGGCTGCTGGACATCGAAGATCAGATTCCGGAGAAGGCTTCCGTCATTCGGGTGATGATGATGGAGCTCAACCGGATCTCCTCGCACTTGGTCTGCATCGCCACCGGTGGCATGGAGATTGGCGCGCTCACGGTGATGACGATCGGCTTCCGGGAGCGCGAAAAGGTCCTCGACGTCCTCGAGCTGATCACTGGCTTGCGGATGAACCATGCCTACATCAGGCCCGGCGGGGTCGCCCAGGAGCTGCCTCACCGCGCGCTCGACAAGGTGAAGGATCTGGTCGCCTGGATGCGGAAGCACCTGCCGGAGTACGCGGCCTTCTGCAACGAGAATCCCATCTTCAAGGGCAGGCTCGGCGGCGTTGGCTACCTGGATCTGGCCGGCTGCCTGGCGCTCGGCATCACCGGACCGCCGCTGCGCTCCACCGGGTACGACTGGGACCTGCGCAAGAAGCAGCCGTACTGCGGCTATGAGACCTACGACTTCGAGGTGCAGACCTGGGACACTCCGGACGCGTACGGCCGGTTCCGAATCCGGCTGAACGAGATGTGGGAGAGCCTCAAGATCATCGAGCAGTGCGTGCAGCGCCTGGAGAAGATGGCCGGCGATCCGATCATGGTTGCCGACGCCAAGATCGCCTGGCCGGCGCAGCTCTCGATCGGCTCCGACGGGATGGGCAACTCCAACGAGCACATCAAGCACATCATGGGTCAGTCCATGGAGGCGCTGATCCACCACTTCAAGCTGGTCACCGAAGGCTTCCGGGTGCCGCCGGGCCAGGCGTACGTACCGGTGGAGAGCCCTCGCGGTGAACTCGGTGCCCACGTGGTCTCCGACGGTGGAACTCGGCCGTTCCGCGCCCACTTCCGGGACCCGAGCTTCACCAACCTCCAGGCGATGCCCGCCATGTGCGAGGGCTCGATGGTGTCGGACGTGGTGGTGGCGGTCGCGAGCCTTGATCCGGTGATGGGCGGGGTTGATCGCTGATGCTCCATTACTGCGGTGTCGGTTCGGGTGGGGTTTGGGGTACCTCGTCCAGCCCTCCTCGCTACGTTCCGCTGTCGCTTCACTTCGCTCGAAATGCCCGGCCCACCCTGACGAGGTACCCCGAACCCCACCCGAACCGACCGTTGCGGCGGCTTCACCTAGCTGTCATCGCCCATCGCATGCCCGGCCCAGCCAGCACCGCGTTTGGCACGATCGAGCCGCGCACTGGCTTTGGAGGTCAGGGATGACGATCATCGAGCCGCAACCGGAGGAGACTCGGCACGGCCACGCTGGTGGCGATGTGGCCAGTGAAGATCGAATTGGGCAGGTGGGCGCTCCGACTGGTGCTGGGCGTATCGCCGGAGGCGAGCCCAGGAGTGATGGGCACTTCACCACCCACTTCGACGAGCCGAGCCTGGACTACTCCGTCACCGAAACGAAGATCACCGAGCAGACGCGCGAAGAGATGCGGCAGATCGCGGCCCGGTACCCGCAGGTGAGGTCGGCGCTGCTCCCCATGCTGCACTTGGTGCAGAGCGTGGAGGGCCGGGTCACGCCCGCCGGGATCGAAGCGTGTGCCGACCTGCTGGGGATCTCGACTGCGGACGTCAGCGGTGTGGCGACCTTCTACACGATGTACAAGCGGCGCCCGGTGGGGGAATACCACGTTGGCGTCTGCACCACCGCCCTGTGCGCGATCGTCGGAGGTGACGAGGTCTTCGCCGCATTGCAAGATCATCTTGAGATCGGCAACGACGAGACGACCGCAGACGGCAAGATCACCTTGGAGCACATCGAGTGCAACGCAGCGTGTGATCTTGCTCCGGTGATGATGGTCAACTGGGAGTTCTTCGACAATACGACGCCGGAGATCGCCAAGGATGTCGTCGATCGACTGCGGGCAGGTGAGGATGTGACCGCTACTCGAGGGGCCAGAGTCTGTACCTGGAAGGAGGCGGAGCGCGTGCTGGCGGGTTTCCCGGACGGGCGGGCGGACGAGGGACCGACCTCCGCTGAAGCGTCGTTGCTCGGGTTACGGATCGCGCAGGAGCGCGGCTGGGCCGCGCCGCCGGTGCCAGAACCGCACACACCGCCGCCCGCTGCGGAGGAGGGAAGTTGACCGACTCTTCGACAAGCTCAGAGCACCGCTCGTCGACGGGCCCAGAGGACAGCCTGCTGACGCCAGTTCTCACCGCGAACTGGGGCGAGGAGCGTGCCTGGAAGCTCACCAACTATGAGCGACGCGGCGGCTACGCAGCGCTGCGCAAGGCGCTGGACATGGACCCCGCCGACGTGGTCACCATGGTCAAGGACTCAGGTCTGCGCGGCCGTGGCGGTGCTGGCTTTCCCACCGGCATGAAGTGGGGCTTCATTCCGCAGGACAACCCCAAGCCCAAGTACCTCGTGGTGAATGCCGACGAGTCGGAGCCGGGTACCTGCAAGGACATCCCGCTGATGATGGCCAGCCCGCACACGCTGGTCGAGGGGGTGATCATCTCCGCGTACGCGATCCGCAGCAACTACGCCTTCATCTACGTTCGAGGTGAGGTGCTGCACGTCGTGCGACGTCTGCAACAGGCAGTCCGGGAGGCCTACTCTGCCGGCTATGCCGGCAAGAACATCCTGGGCACCGGCTATGACCTGGAGATCATCGTGCACGCCGGCGCCGGAGCCTACATCTGCGGTGAGGAAACCGCGTTGCTGGATTCGCTGGAGGGCCGTCGCGGCCAACCGCGACTTCGGCCTCCCTTCCCGGCGGTCGCCGGCCTGTACGCCAGCCCGACGGTGATCAACAACGTCGAGTCCATTGCGTCCGTCCCGTGCATCATCGATCGTGGCGCGGACTGGTTCACATCGATGGGCACTGAGAAGTCGAAGGGCATGACCATCTATTCGCTGTCCGGCCACGTGGCCAACCCGGGCCAGTTCGAGGCGCCGCTCGGCATCACCCTGCGCCAGCTGCTCGACCTGGCCGGTGGCATGCGGGAGGGCCACGAGCTCAAGTTCTGGACTCCCGGGGGCTCCTCTACACCGATGCTCACCGCCGAGCATCTCGACATCGCCCTGGACTACGAGGCCGTGGCGGCGGTGAAATCGATGCTCGGCACCAAGGCGTTGCAGTGCTTCGACGAGACCACGTCGGTGGTGCGGACGGTGCTGCGCTGGACCGAGTTCTACAAGCACGAGTCGTGCGGGAAGTGCACTCCGTGCCGGGAGGGCACCTGGTGGCTGGTACAGATCTTGAAGCGGATGGAGGCGGGTCAGGGTCAGGAGGGCGACATCGAAAAGCTGCTCGACCTCTGCGAGAACATCCTCGGCCGCTCCTTCTGTGCACTGGGTGACGGGGCGACGTCTCCCATCACGTCGGCGATCACCTACTTTCGTGAGGAATTCGAGGCCGCCATGCATACCCCGGCGTGGGAGCTTTTCCCGTACGAGCGCAGCACAATCTTCGTCCGCGAGCCCGTAGGAGCAGGCGCATGACGGTTGCCGTAGGCACTGGCCAGTGCGACTTTGAGCCCCGGACACACGCCTTGAGCCCGTTCTACGGGGCTCTAGGTGCGCCGGCGGGGCTCGAAGTGGGATGTGAGGGGGGCGACAAGTGACGGTCACCCAGAGCGGTACGAGCGCCGGGGTCGATCTTGAGAAGCGTGAGGACCTGGTCACGCTGACCATTGACGACGTCGAGGTTTCGGTGCCGAAGGGCACGTTGGCCATCCGCGCCGCGGAATTGATCGGCGTGGAAGTCCCGCGATTCTGTGATCACCCACTGCTCGATCCGGTCGGCGCATGCCGGCAGTGTCTGGTGGAGGTTCCCGACGGGGGCAACGGTCGGCCGATCCCGAAGCCGCAGGCGTCGTGCACTCTCGAGGTCGCACCGGGCATGAAGATCAAGACTCAACTGTCCTCCCCCGTAGCGGACAAGGCTCAGCACGGCAACCTGGAATTCCTGCTGATCAACCATCCGCTCGACTGCCCGATCTGTGACAAGGGCGGGGAATGCCCCTTGCAGAACCAGGCGCTGTCTCACGGCTACGCCGAAAGCCGGTTCACCGATTTGAAGCGGACCTTTCCAAAGCCGATCAACATGTCACCTAACGTCTTGCTGGACCGGGAACGGTGCGTCCTCTGCGCTCGCTGCACTCGATTCTCCGAGCAGATCGCCGGTGATCCGTTCATCGCCTTGGTCGAGCGCGGAGCGCTGCAGCAGGTCGGTATTTACGAGAAGGAACCGCTGGAGTCTTACTTCTCGGGCAACACCATCCAGATCTGCCCGGTGGGTGCCCTGACCAGTGCCGATTACCGGTTCCGAGCCCGTCCCTTTGATTTGGTGTCCACGCCGTCGGTCGCCGAGCACGATGCCTGCGGGTCTGCCATTCGCGTTGATCATCGCCGCGGCGCGGTGATGCGCCGACTCGCCGGCGACGATCCGGAGGTCAACGAGGAGTGGATCACCGACAAAGATCGATTCGCCTTCGCCTACGGACGCGGTGAGGATCGGCTGACCAGACCACTGGTGCGCGAAGCCGCGACTGACTCAGGACCGGCCGTACTACGGCCGGCGTCGTGGCCGGAGGCGATCGACGCCGCCGTGCAGGGACTCAAAGCTGCAGGTGACTCAGTCGGCGTGTTGACCGGCGGTCGATTGACTCAGGAAGACGCGTACGCCTACGCCAAGTTTGCCCGAGCCGTCCTTGGCACAAACAACATCGACTTCCGCTCTCGGCCTCACTCCGCCGAGGAGGCGGAGTTCTTAGCCTCGGCGGTTGCTGGTACGGGGCGGGGTGTCACGTACGCCGACCTCGAGTCGGCGAGTTCGGTTCTGCTGGTGGCGTTGGAAACCGAGGAGGAAGCCGGCGCGATCTTTTTGCGCCTGCGTAAGGCCAATCGGAAGAAGGATCTGCCGTCGTGGACGCTCGCGCCCTTTTTGAGCGATGGCGCGCACAAGATCGGCGCCACCTTGATCCCCACGGTGCCCGGGGAGGAGGCCGCCGTCCTCGACGGCCTTGGGTCTTCGGCAGGCTCCGGGCGTGGGGG
This sequence comes from Propionibacteriaceae bacterium, assembly GCA_035265505.1. Lineage (GTDB taxonomy): Bacteria > Actinomycetota > Actinomycetes > Propionibacteriales > Propionibacteriaceae > Microlunatus. The sequence goes on from DATFOP010000278.1 coordinate 5,183, forward strand.
GAGTTCAGGGCCGACGCTGGACGCCAATGCGGTGATCTTGGTCGGGGAGCGCGCCGCCGAGTCCTCCGGCGCACTGAGCGCCTGCCTACGACTGCAGGAGCGTACGGGTGCACGCCTGGCCTGGGTCCCTCGACGCGCGGGCGACCGAGGAGCCGTTGACGCCGGCTGCCTGCCCACCCTGTTGCCTGGCGGTCGCCCCGTGGCCGACGCGGCGGCCCGGGTCGATACCCAGACCACCTGGGGATCGGCGGGCATTCCCACCGCGGAAGGCCGCGACGCCGACGAGATGCTGATCTCCGCCGCGGACGCCGAACTCGGTGCGCTGGTGGTCGCCGGGGTGGACCCGAGCGACTTCCTCGACCCCCAGGCGGCCCTCGAAGGCCTGGAGAAGATCGGTTTCGTGATCAGCATCGAGACGCGTGCCTCCCAGGTCACCGAGCGCGCGAATGTCGTGCTGCCGGTGTCCTTGATGCATGAGCGGACTGGCACTTTCGTCACCTGGGAGGGTCGCGAGCGGCCGTTTGACCTGGTGATCAACCAGCCCAACACGATGAGCGATCTTCGCGTCCTGGCGGCGCTGGCCGACGGGCTCGGCACTGACCTCGGCATCCGCACCAGCGCTGAGGCCCGAGCCGAACTCGCCGAGCTCGGCCCCTGGGCTGGTAACCGCCTTCCGGCCCCGGACATCCAAGCAGGACAGGCCAGTGCAGCCACCGACACGACAGCGGTCCTCGCTACCTGGCGAGTGGCCCTGGACGCCAGCAGGGCACTGGACAACGCACCCTTCCTGTTCGCCACGAGGCGTAAGCCGGTGGCCCGGCTGAGCCCGGCTACCGCGGAAGCCGCCGGAGTCACCGAGCGGGTCGTGATCTCGAACGACCGGGGTTCCCTCACCTTCGACGTGAGGATCGAGCCGGAGATGATGGACGGGGTGATCTGGGTGCCTCGCCGAGCGCCAGGACTCGTGGTGTCGGAACACCTCGCGGCCGCCGCTGGCGAGCTGGTCACCATCGGGCCGCCGCGAGACCTGGTCCCCGTGCACACCACCACCACCGCATTGGAGGTGATCGAGTGATTCGCGTCAGCACGTTGCCGCTCGATTTGACTGCCTTCTTCAACGACCCCTGGTGGGTGGTGCTGATCAAAGCGGTGTTCGCGCTGGTCATCTTGCTGCTGTTGACCTTGTTCACCATCTGGTACGAGCGACGGATCGTGGCCTTCATGCAACAGCGCAAAGGTCCCAACATGAACGGCCCGTTCGGGCTGCTGCAGTCGCTGGCCGACGGCATGAAGCTGATGTTCAAGGAGGACTTCACTCCGAAGGCTGCCGACAAGTTGGTGTTCATGGTCGCGCCGTTCGTAGTAGCCATTCCAGCCATCACAGCCTTCGCTGTCATCCCGATGGCGGGTGAGGTCCGGGTGCCGTTCACAGACATCACGACTCCGCTCCAGGTCACCGACCTTCCTGTGTCGGTGCTGTTCATCCTGGCGATTGCCTCTATCGGCGTCTACGGGATCGTGCTGGCGGGCTGGTCGTCCGGTTCCACCTATTCGCTCCTCGGTGCGCTGCGATCCAGTGCCCAGGTGATCAGCTACGAGGTCGCCATGGGTCTCGCGTTGGTCGCGGTCTTCCTCTTCGCCGGATCGCTGTCCACGTCGGAGATCGTTGCTGAGCAAGCAGAGCCGGTGTCTTTTCTTGGTGTCGAGGTGCCGCTGTGGTACGCCGTCCAGCTGGTGCCGTCGTTCATCATCTACCTGATCGCGATGGTGGGGGAGACCAATCGCGCTCCCTTCGACCTTCCGGAGGCTGAGGGAGAGCTGGTCGGCGGGTTCCACACCGAGTACTCCTCGATGCGGTTTGCCATGTTTTTCATGGCGGAGTACATGAACATGATCACCGTCTCGGCGCTGGCGACCACGTTGTTCCTCGGTGGCTGGCATGCGCCGCTGCCGTTCAGCCTCTTCCCCGAGGCCGAGGCCGGCTACATGGGCCTGCTGTGGTTCGTCCTCAAGGTCCTGCTGTTGTTGTTCGTGTTCATCTGGCTCCGGGGCACGCTGCCTCGGCTGCGATACGACCAGTTCATGCGCTTCGGCTGGCGCTGGCTCATTCCGATCTCTCTGGTGTGGATCGTGATGGTGGCGACACTCCGCGTAGGCCGGTCCGAAGGCTGGTTCTCCTCGCCGATATTCCTTGCGATCGCGGGCGCCATCTTCGTGGTTCTGCTCGGGTTCTCTTTCTTCGGCGGCGGTGACCCGCAAGAAGCCGAGGCCGAGACCGATACCGAGCCGATCGGTGAGTTCGATGCGTTCGCGGGGGGCTATCCCGTTCCGCCGATGCACGGGCAGGTGCTGCCCGAATTCGCCGGCGTCCTGCGTACCGAGGACGATCAACCTACGACGGAGGAGAGCTCCTGATGGGCGTACTCGATCCGATCGCGGGGTTCGGGGTGACATTCCGCACGATGTTCCGGAACACGTTCACCGCCGAATACCCCAAGAAGCCCAAGGTCACGGCGCCGCGATTCCACGGCCGGCACCAGTTGAATCGGTGGCCGGACGGTCTGGAGAAGTGCGTGGGCTGCGAGCTGTGCGCCTGGGCTTGTCCGGCCGACGCC
>DATFOP010000279.1:0-7584 GCA_035265505.1 Propionibacteriaceae bacterium
ATGAAGCGGTCCTCACTCATGCCTTCATAACGGGAGAAGTCCAGCGGCGTTCCGAAGCGCACTGTCGGGCTGACGATCTTGGTGACGATCTTGCCCGGCGGCGCGATGAGGTCGGTTCCGATAATGGCCGAGGGAATGACTGGCACCTTGGCCAGCAGCGCTAGCCGGGCCACACCGGTTCGCCCCTTGTACAAACGGCCGTCATGACTGCGAGTGCCCTCGGGATAGATGCCGAAAAGCTCCCCGCGCTGCAACACCTTGAGCCCGGCGCGCATCGCGCTCTCCGATGCCCGCCCCCCGGTGCGATCGATGGGGACTTGCCCCGTCCCGGCGAAGAAACGCTTCTGAGCCCATCCTTTGAGGCCGGCTCCGGTGAAGTAATCCGACTTCGCCACGAAGGTGACCCGCCGGTCCAGGGCAAGGGGCATGAAGAGCCAGTCGGCGAACGAGAGATGATTGCTGGCCAGAATGGCCGGCCCCCGCAAGGGGACGTTCTCGACGCCTTCCTCAACCGGCTGGAAGATCTTGCCAATGGCTGGTCCCAGAACAACATTCTTCAGCACCCAGTAGATGCCTCGACCACCAGGACGACCGGAGTCGACCCCACCCTCGGCGGCGGATTCCTCGGAGCCAGGGCGATTGCTCACGTCGATACGGTCCTGCCGGCTTCCCCGGCCGGCGGCGGCTGAGCAGGCGGCGCAGGCTCTGGGGACAAGCTGGGCGCGCTCCGCCCTTCTCCTGGGCGACTGGCAACCTTGACGTCGAATGCCTTGCCCTCCTTGATGGCCGCCTTGACCGAGGACCCGTACGCGTCGACGTAAACCTGACCGGACAACTCCATCACGGCGTTCATGAGCTCGTCGGTGATCCAGCGGAGCACCTGGCGGTCGTTGCCGGCTCCTGTGTGGGCCCGGAAGTCCATTGGCTTACCGATCCGGATGCCCGGGCGCCAGATGGTGGGAATGCCCAAGATCGTTGATCGCCTCAGCTGCGTATTGATCATGGCCACGGGGATCACCGGCACACCAGCCTGCAGGACGAGCCGGGCAACACCGGTCTTTCCCTTGTAGAGGCGGCCATCGGGAGAGCGAGTGCCCTCGGGATAGATGCCGAGCAATTCCCCAGCCTTGAGGACGCCGAGCACGCCTTCCATGCTGCCCGCGCTGGCGCGTCCGCCGGAACGATCCATCGGCAGCTGACCAACGTTGCGAAGAAACCAGCTGAGGATCCGACCGCCGACCCCCCGTCCGTTAAACAGCTCCACCTTGGCGGGAAAGGTCAACCGGCGCTTGATCATGGCCGGCAGGATGAAGGTGTCAGCGGCAGCAATGTGGTTGCTGACGAGAATGGCCGGTCCGACATCCGGCAGGTTTTCCTCCCCCTCGACCCAGGGCCGGAAGAGGAGCCGCACGAGTGGGCCGAACATCACCCACTTGAAGACCCAGTACAGCAACGGCGACCTCCGCGTCTCGCCCATCCGCAGCGTCGCACTGCGTCGTCCGGAGCCAAGCCGGACAGCCGAGAGCCTATCGGTCCTACGATGCACGAGTGAGAGTCGCGCCGCAGCGAGCCTTCGGGCCGCTTGCCCGCCCGTGGCAGCGTAACCGGCGGCCGCCGGACATGGCGACCGTTCGGCCCCACGCGGCGCCCTTCTACGCGGGCGACGGGCGGCTGGGCGTGCTGGTATTGCATGGCTTCACGGGCTCGCCACGCTCGGTGCGCCCTTGGGGAGAGCACTTCGCCGGTGAAGGTTTTCGCGTCGCCGTTCCCCGGCTGCCGGGGCACGGAACGACGTGGCAGGATCTGGATACGACGACCTGGGCCGACTGGTACGGCACTGCCGAGCAGGAGTTCACCACCCTGACCGCCGAATGCGATCAGGTTTTCATCGCGGCACTCTCGGTAGGTTCGTCGCTCGCACTCCGGTTGGCTGAACAGTACGGCGAGCAGGTCGCCGGCCTGAGCCTGGTGAACCCCATCGTCACTCAGCGAGACATCCGACTGCGACTTCTGCCCTGGTTGCGCCGGATAGTGCCATCGTTTCCAGGAGTGATCAACGACATCGCCAAACCTGGCCAGGACGAGGGTGGATACGTTCGGCTGCCGCTCAACGCCATGTACTCGCTGGTGCTGGCCGGGCAGCAGTTGCGAGCTGACCTGCCCAAAGTCACGTCTCCACTGCTGATCTTCAAGTCGAACGTTGACCACGTCGTCGACACGTCGTCACTGCCGTTGATCACGAGCAAGGTGGGCTCAACAGACGTGACCGTCGTGAAGCTGGAACGCAGCTACCACGTCGCCACCATGGACTACGACGCCGACCAGATCTTCACCAGGAGCAGCACGTTCTTCCACGGGCTGGAAAAGGACTGAGATGGCACCCGCGGACGATGGGCCGGTGCAGAACGGAATGTCTGACGACGAGCGTGAAGCGATCGACCGGGCCTTCGCAGACCTCGTGGCGGGCTACCACCTCACAGCCGACCGATCCGATCCGCCACTCGCGCAGCACGGCGCCGAACACCGGCCCCCGGTCAGCGCCCCACCGGAGTCGTGGACTGATCCGGCGCCGGAGCACGTGCTGCCCGCACCACCCGAGCCCATCGAGATCGCACCTCCGGCCGAGCCGGAAGAACGCTTCATTCGCCCGCCGGTCGAACCGTTGCCCCGGTTGACGGCAACCGCCCTTCTAGGGTGGATGGGCTTCGGCTACGCGGTCTTCTTCGTGCTGCTCACCGCAGTCGGCATCCGGTTGCCAGCGCTGGCGGGTTGGCTGGCTATCGGTGGCTTCGTGAGCTCGTTCGCGATCTTGGTCAGCCAACTCCCCCGATCCCGGCCTCCCGGCGACGGCGCAGTGCTCTGACCTGCCGCTGCTTACCTCCCGAAAAGAGGGGCTGCGTGCGCCGCCCGGCGCTCCTTGAGCCGCCGTCGCACCTTGCGCCTCTTCCGCCGCGGCCAGAACCCGAAGCGGGCGGATTCGGGTGGCTCAACGATGGCGCGCCGCGCGAGGTCAGCGGCACCGATCAAGCCAGCGTCGTTGCCGAAGTGCGCGAGCACCAGCCGAGCCTCGGGACGAAATCCGCGACCGGTCAACGTGCGGGAGAAAGCCTGCTGGGCCGGCACCAGCAGCAGATCGCCGGCCGCGCTGACACCACCGCCGATGACCACCACTTCCGGGTCCAGCGCGGCGGCCAGGTCGGCGATCCCTCGACCGAGCCAGGTACCGACGTCCGCCAGGAGCTCGATGGCGTTTGGCTCGCCGGCAACCGCAGCCGCGGTGACGTCCGGCCCAGTGATCTTATCGGGATCCCCGCCGGCCATCTCCAGCAACCGGAAGGCCCGGGGCGAATGAGTCTGCGCCAGCGCGCGAGCCTCGCGAACCAGCGCGTTGCCAGACGCGTATTGCTCCCAGCAGCCACGATTTCCGCACTCGCACCAGTGCCCGTCCGGAACGGTGATCATGTGACCCCACTCGCCCGCCATGCCGTACGTCCCCCGGAACAGCTGGCCGCCGATCACCAACCCGCCTCCAATCCCGGTACCCAAGGTGATGCAGACCAGAACCGGTGACCCCCGCCCGGCACCGAACCGGTATTCCGCCCAGGCGGCTGCATTGGCGTCGTTGTCGACGATCAGCGGCAGGTCGATCCGCTCTGAAAGGCGGGCCTTCAATGGCTCGGCACGCCACGCCAGATGGGGCGAAAAGGCCACGACGGCCTGGCCGTTGTCCACCCAGCCGGCCGCTCCGATGCCTACCGCCTCCGCCCGGTGATGTGCTCGCAATCGTTGAACGGCGGAAAAGATCGCTTCCTCGACCGCACGCGGGCTGTGCGAGGGCGTCGACTCCTGCAGCCGCTCGAGGATGACGCCGTATTCGTCCACTGCTCCGGCTGCCACCTTGGTGCCACCGATGTCGACTCCAATGCTGACGGCCGACGGTAAGGCTGGCCGCTGTGCGCCGCGAAGCCCCGCGACCGGGGAGCTGGTCAGCTTTCGACCCTTTTCTTCAGTCCCGAAAGTGCGCCATCGATGATGGTCTTCTCGGCCTTGCGCCTGAACATGCCGATCATGGGCAAATTCACATCTACCGTCAGTGTGTACGTGACGGTGGTGCCGCCGCCCTTCTCCTGGAGGACATACGAGCCATCCATGGCCTTCAACAAGGTGCCCTCGACCAGATGCCAGCTGACGGTGTTCGGTTGCCACTGGTAGGCCAGCACGTAGTCATCCTTGACCAGTGGATGATCGAGCACCATTCGAACTGTCTCCGCCTTGCCCCCTGATGAGGTGAGCACTTCCGCGCTTTTGATGGAGTCCACCCACTCGGGGTAGTGCTCAAAGTCGGCGATCACGGCCATTACCTGGGCGGGGGAGGCGTCGACGTCGATGCTGGCACTCGTCTGATCTGCCACAGGCCTCAGCGTAGCTGCGGGCGGTCACAGCAGGAGGGCGCGCCGCAGGGTGGCTCGGGCCCATCTGCTGCTAAAGCTCTCCTCCACCAGGCACCGGCCAGCCGCACCCATGGTGCGGGCCAGTTCTCGATCCGTCAGCAGAGTGGTGATCTTCTTCGCCAACTCCACCGAATCATGCGGATCGACCACGAAGCCGCTCTTTCCGTGCCGGACGGTCTCTGGCGCTCCCCCGGAGTCTCCGATGATCACCGGCAGCCCGCAGGCCGCCGCCTCGAGCGCAGCCAGCCCAAGCCCCTCGGGGTTGAGCCCCACCAGTCGGGTGCGCACCGGGAGCGCGAAGAGATCCGCCTGCTGCAAGGCAGTGATCACCCCAGCCCGCGGCATCGCCCCAGCCATTCGTACAGTCCCCGCCAGACCAAGACGAGTGATCATGGACTTCAGTCGTGGTCGGTCTGGCCCGTCACCGACCAAGATCAACTCAGGCGCGCGGGCTGGCGAATGATCATCGAGGACGAGCCGCCAGGCACGAAGCAGCGTGGCGAAACCTTTCTGTGGAACGAATCTGCCCACCGCGATGGACCGAGCCGGGTGATTGTCTCGCGGTGCAGGTACGAAGCGGGTGGTGTCCACCGGCGGCGGAAGGGACAGCAGTCGGGCACGGGCCGACGCGCTGAGCGCCATCCCGACGCGGGCACACGTATATGCGGAAATCACCGTCAGGTGATCACATCCATCGCCGATCCGGCGCAGCAGATGGCGGGTTCCAGGAAGGGCCGCCCACCACGTCTCGTGGCCATGCGTCAAGCCAATGATCCGTTGTGCACCGGCGCGCCGCAGGCTTGGCGCCAGTAGGGCAAGCGGAGCGGCGGCACCGAAGATCACCCGCGTGGCGCCATAGCGCCGCAGGACTTCCGTTGTCCGGTCGGCCAGCCGTCTGGTTGGCAGCAGGAGTGAGCCGTCGCGGATGACCGGATAGGGGCGGCCGGCGTCCCCAGAGTCGGCGCCACGGGATCCCGACGCGTAGACCACAACGTCGAAATCCAGAAGCTCGCAGATGTCGGCGACGAACGACTCGATGCCCCCGATTCGGGGTGGGAAGTCGTTCGTGATGATCAGTGTGGGTGCCATCTCCTCAGCTGCCCGGAGACGACAGATAGCGACGCCAGCCCTCGACGAACTCCTCCGTCGAGACATTCAGAACCGACCGGACCGCCTGGTCGAGGGGCCTCCCTCGATCGAGTTGCCGGTAGAGCTGGTTCAGCTGCTGGGAAGAATAGTTCTCGACGACGTAGTCGCAGACCAGCCGCGCCTCGGTGTAGGCCAGATCGATGTGATTCTGGGAAGCTCGAAACCGGTCGTCCGCTGGTAGAGCCCGCGGAGATCGACCCGCGCGTACCTGAGTTTCCAGCGGGCCTGCCGCCGCCCGCCGGGCGTCGGGATAAGCGGTGTAGGCAATATGATCGGCGAACCCCTCGATCGCCCACGCGGGCGCCGGCGAATCCACCGAGTGGGTCGCCGCGTGCGTCGCCTCGTGCGCCAGCAGAACGCTCACCCCATCCTGGGTCAGCTTGCTGCTGGCTGCCGGGTTCACCACGATGCGAATCGGCGCTGTCGCTGGATTCCGACCATCCGCGCGGCTTACAGCAGCAATGTGGTCGACAGATCCGTCTGGAGCGCCCAGCACCTGCTCGAAGGCTTCCGGCGAGCCCGGGACCTGCAGCACGAGGCGCCCTGGCCAGCCTCGGGCTACCCCCGCAATTTTGGGGGAGATCTTGGTCACCACGGCGTTCGCGGATCTTCCCCAGCGGTTCCGGGGCAACGCCTCGCTGACCAAGGCCGTCGCCTTCGGTGTGCGTTCTACGCGTACCGGCTCCAACCACCACAGCGGAAGTGGTGCCGGCTGGACGCGGCTGTCGGGGATGTCGGTAGTGCCGGCGAGCCGGGTTTCGTGCCCCTCCGTCACCATGGTCAACCAGACGGTGTGTTCCGCCGGTGCCGAATCGGCCGGCAGCCGCCAGCTGAGCGCTGCCTCCTGTACCCAGCTGACCGGGCCGAGTGCACGTTGGCGGCCGGCCGGCAGGATTCCGAAGCGGGGTCGAGCGGTCAGCTGAAGGGTGGTTAGCGGCAGAACCGTCAGATTGTCGAAGATCATCTCGGCGCTCGAACTGAAAGCAGGATCCCGGTTACTGACCAGCAAGCGGAAGGCGGTGCGGTCACGCGCGCCGATTGCACGAATGAACTCATCGAGAAGGGTCTGCGTAAGCCGGGTCCGCGTGGGGGCATCCGCGGACGCCAAGGCTTCGGCCGTTCGCGGCTCGAGCGGTGTGGTGGCGCCCGTGCGGCATCCCGTCAGCGCAAGGCTCATCGCGAGGGCGACCGCCGCAGCACGGACCAGCCGCAGCAGGGCGGCGGCTGAGCCGGATCGAGGGATGTTGCTCCTGGTCAGCCCGGTCGACGCGCGCCCGCGTAGGGCATGTACGACATCTTGATGTACTCCACCGAGGACCCCGGGTGCGGCGCGTGAATGAGCATCCCGTTTCCGGCGTACAGGCCGACATGGCTCAGCCCGCTGTAGAAGAAAACGAGGTCACCGGGCGCGAGCTCGGACTTCGACACCGCACGTCCGACTCCGAATTGCGCCTGCGAGGTCCGCGGTAAGGTCACACCCGCAGCTTTCCAGGACGCAGAGGTAAGACCGGAGCAGTCATAAGAATCCGGACCCGCCGACGCGAACTGGTACGGCTTCCCGAGCTGGGCCTTGGCAAAGGCGAGCGCGGTCGCTCCACGGCCACTGCCGGTCGAGGCGGGCGCCGACTCTTGTGTGTTGCTCCGCGCACTTGTGTTGCTACGCGAGGTGGACGTCGACCGGGTGGAGGTGCTCTGCTCGCTGGCCCTTTCCGCCTCTTCGCGGGCCTCAGCGGCCGCCTTCCGCTTTTCTTCGGCGATCCTCCGGCGCTCTTCGGCGCTCAGCCGCGCCAGCACGGCCTTGGATTCGCTGATCTTCTTCTCCGACGCAGCCCGGAGCGTCTTGAGCTCCTTTTCCTGCTCCTCCAAGGCGGCAAGATCAGCCTCGGTGGACTCCTCGAGCTCCGCTAAGTCGGCCTGCTGCTGCAGGTAATCCTGAAGGACCGAGTTCTGATTCTCGCTGACCTTCTCGACGGTCGAAATCTGG